>JBKKDW010000154.1:0-11309 GCA_046708025.1 Candidatus Limnocylindrales bacterium | reverse complement strand
CCGGCGCGGCCGCGATCACCGTGCTCGGCGGCGTGCTGGCGGTCTCGGCCGGTCTCCTGGTCGCGGCAGCGACGACCGGCTGGGCCGTGGCGACGGGGATGCGCGCCGGATCCGGAGCACGGAACCTGGCGCAACGCCGCGTCCGCATCTCAACAGGTTTGGCGCTCGGTGCGGTCGCCCTGGGCCAACTCGGCCTGTGGCTGTACGCCCGGTCCGAGGGCGGCGTCCTCGGACCGCTCGACTACCTCGGCGAGACCTTCGGCCCCCTCGTGCTGCTCGAATTCGTGGCGGCCGGGATCGTCGCCTGGGGGAGCGCCCGATGAGCGACCCGTTCCGTTTTCGACGTCCGGTTGAGGCCGACCATGCCTTTCTCGTCGGACAGGTCGACGAATGGTGGGGCGGCCGCAGGCTCCATCAGTTGCTCCCCCGGCTGTGGCTCCAGCATTTCACCGGCACCTCGTGGGGCGTCGAGGACGGGCAGGGATCGCCGATCGGATTCCTGGTCGGGTTCATCAGCCCGGACCACCCGGATCAGGCCTACATCCACATGGCCGCGACAAGCCCCAACCATCGCGGCGCCGGTCTTGGCCGCGCGCTGTACGAGCATTTCCTGGCGGACGTCAAGGCGCGTGGCGTCCGCCAGGCGACGGCCGTCACGTGGCCCGGCAACCGCATCTCGGTTGGCTTCCATCGGGCGTTGGGCTTCGTCCCCGACGACGGCCCCGGAACGCAGCGACTCTATGGCACGCCGGCTCGCCCCGACTACGACGCCGAGGGGGACGACCGGGTCGTCTTCATTCGGGAACTCTGACCGTGCCCGGAAACAGCGCTGCATTCACCCCGAGCGTCTGGCGTCCCCGCCCTCACCCGTGTGTCCGCCCAGGCCACCGGATTCGCCGACGAACGGCATGTGCTGGCGCTCGACGGCATCGAGGCTCATGCGCAGGGCGGCAATCTTCTGCTCGGCCACCTCGCTGACGTAGGCGGCCTCTTCATCTGCAGTCATCGGCCGGCCTCGGACGATCCCCTTGGGCTTGCCGACCATCAACCAGGCCAGGTGGTAGCGATCCATGCTTCCCCAGGCCGTCGAAAGCAGATCATCGGAGTGCTGGAGCCAGATCCGGAGCCCGCCCAGCGACGGGCTGAGGGACAGCCGCTCGCCCTCGTCGACCAGCTGCCGGGTCGCCGCGATCAGCTCGTCGCGGGTCACCCGGCGGGCTCCCCGCGGATCATCGCCTCCCGATCCGCCCGAGCGCGCCGCGTCCACGCCCCGGGCGTGCCGGTTCCGATCGGGGCACCATCGAAGCGGGTCACCGGCAGAACGCCGGCCACGCTGGACGACAGGAACGCTTCGTCGGCGGTCAGCAGGTCCACCCGATCGAGCTGTCCCTCGAGCGATCGCAGGCCTGCATGCGCGCCCCACAGCAGCAGCCAGGAGCGGGTCGTCCCCGGCAGGATCGCGCAATCGAGCGACGGCGTCGCCAGCTCGGGCGTGCCGTCGGTGGCGCGGCGGATCAGGAAGATGTTCGAGGTCGTGGCTTCGGACAGGTCGCCGTCGACAGTGAGAAACAGCGCGTCATCCGCCCCGGCCCGACGGGCTTCCAGGCGCGCATACACGTAGTCGGCACGCGAGGTGGTCTTGAGCGTGGCCAGCGGGTTGGCTGGATCGCGCCGCACGGCCGACGTGACCAGGTGCAGTCCCCGCTCGAGATGGCCGGCCGGGGTCGGGACGACCGGCCACGCCTGGATGGCCACGCTGGCCGCCACGACCTCGTCCGGCGGCAGCAGGCCTCGACCGCGGAACGCGCCACGGGTGATGGTGATCCGGATTGAAGCGTCGCCGGACGGTCCGTCCAGGCCGTCGGCCGCGAGCAACGCGGCGATCCCGGCGGCAAGCTGCGTGTCGATGCCCCGGGGCAGGGCGATATCCAGCCCGTCCGCAGAGCGGCGCAGCCGGGCGATATGGTCAGCCAGTTCGGTCGGCTGCCCGGCGCGTGCTCGGAGCGTCTCGAAGATGCCGTCACCGAGCTGGAAACCACGATCGAAGACCGACAGATGCAGACCGTCGGCCGGCAGCAGGCGACCATCGACCCAGACGTGACCCGATCCGGTCACTCGAGCTCCACGCCGCCGATCGCCGCCAGCGGCCCGCACGCCTTGACGACCGTCTCGTCCCACTCGGCCGCCGGGTCGCTCTTCCAGGTGATGCCCGCGCCGACGTGGATGGTCAGCCGGCGGCCGTCGGCCACGAAGGTCCGGATCAGGATGCTCGTCTGCATGGCCCCGTCTGGACCGATCCAGCCGAGGGCGCCGGTGTAGGGCCCACGGCGGACCGGCTCGAGGCCTTCGACGATCTCCATCGCCCGGATCTTCGGGGCACCGCTGATCGAGCCGCCGGGGAACGATGCGGCGAGCAGGTCGAAGGCGTCGCTGCCCTCGGCGAGGACGCCCGTCACCGTGGATACCAGGTGCTGCACGGCGGCCGTGCGCTCGAGCCGGCACAGACGTGGCACGCGGACCGACCCGGGCCGGCAGACTCGCCCCAGGTCGTTGCGTGCGACGTCGACGATCATCACGTTCTCCGCGCGGTCCTTGGCGCTGGCCAGCAGTTCCCGCGCGAGTCTCCGGTCCTCGAACTCGTCGCGGCCGCGCGGCCGGGTGCCCTTGATCGGGTCCGTCTTGACCACACGTTGACCGTCGACGGACAGAAACGGCTCCGGCGATGCGGACAGGAGTGCCCGCGGCCGACCCGTCAGCTGGCCCGGCCCGAGATCCAGGTAGGCTGAGAAGAGGGACGGATCGCCGGTTCGCAGGCGCCGGTAGAGCGGCCAGGGATCGCCGTCGAAGGGCGTTTCCAGGCGCCGGGTGAGGTTGGCCTGGTAAAGATCGCCCCGGGCGATGTGCTCGCGGACTCGCTCCACGCCCGCCTGATAGGCCGCCCGATCCAGGCAGTAGCGGAATGCGGCCGGCTCCGCCGCGTGCGAGGCGGGCCTGGGCGACGGGCGCGGCGGCAACGTAAGCCGGGCGTGGACGGCATCGAGGCGACGAGCGAGCCGCCGGCCGTCCCCGTCAAGGGCTCGGCCACCCAGCCAGGCGTGGCCGGACCGGCGATCCCAGGCGACCACCCAGTCATGGAGTGCCAGGCGGAGGAGCGGTAGGTCCTGGTCGGCCAGCGCGATCGCAGGCAGCCGCTCCAGGACGGCTCCGAGGTCGTAGCCCAGGAATCCGACCAGGCCGCCGAGGAAGGGCGGCGCGTCGGCCGGCACGATCACGGTGCGGTCGAGGCGGGCAACGAGGTGGCGTGCGACGGCGAAGGGATCCGGCCCGGCAGCGGGCGACTCGAGGACCGCGACCGGGTCGGCAGTCAGGTAGGTCCAGCGCGCGTTGCGCCCTGGCCGTGCGCTCTCGAGCAGGGCCAGACCGGGCAGATCACGGAACGCCTCGGCCACATCGATCGGGCGGGCGGCCGCGACCCGATCGGGCAGCCGGCGAAGGCGGAGCGGCGCGCTGGGTCGGAAGGTGGAGGTCACCGCCGGATCATACGGCTGACAGCGGCGCCGGCCGGCCGGACGCCCGAGCGGACGGCCCGACTCAGCCAGCGGCTACGACCACCGGCTTCTCGATCGGGACGCCGATCAGGCTGCCGTACTCGGTCCAGCTCCCGTCGTAGTTGCGGACGCGGCTGTAGCCGAGCAACTCGTGCAGCACGAACCAGCTGTGGCTCGACCGCTCCCCGATCCGGCAATACGCGATCACGTCCTTGTCCGGGGTCACGCCCTTGGCCTCGTAGAGCGAGGCCAGCTCCTCGGCGCTCTTGAACGTGCCGTCCTCCCGAACCGTCTGGGCCCACGGGATGGACGCCGCGCCGGGGATGTGTCCGGCTCGCTGGGCCGTCTCACTCATGCCCGGAGGCGCGATGATCTCGCCGTTGAACTCGGCCGGGCTGCGCACGTCGACGAGCGCCAGCTCTGCGTCGCCCAGCCGCGGCAGGATGTCGTCGCGGAAGGCGCGCAGGCTGAAGTCGGGCTCCGGCAGCTGGTAGCTCGTCGATGCATGGGAGGGGGCGTCGACGTCGAGGGCGAGGCCTTTGTCCAGCCAGTACTTGCGCCCGCCATTGAGGATTCGCACGTCGTCGTGACCGTACAGCTTGAGCTGCCAGTAGGCCCACGCGGCGAACCAGTTGTTGTTGTCGCCGTAGAGCACGATCGTGGTGTCCGGCCCGATGCCCGACGTGGACAGCAACGTCGAGAAGTCCTCGCGCGTGGCGATGTCGCGACGGATGCCGTCGGACAGTTGGCTGGTCCAGTTCCAGCCGACCGCGCCCGGGATGTGGCTCTGCTCATAGGCGGTCGTGTCGACGTCGACCTCAACGAAGCGAACGTTCGGGTCGGTCAGGTGCTCCAGCGCCCAGTTGCTGTCGACCAGGGCGGTGTCGTTGGCATATCCGGTGACGGTCATGGCTTGCGCTACCTCCGCTTGCTGAGAACCAGGGGTTTGACAGTGACACGTGGGGTCGGAGTTTCGCGGCCTCCGCGCTCAGCCGCCCGACGTCGGTTGGTCGCGCCGGCTGAACTCGGCCAGCCGCTCGGTACAGGCGGCGGCTGCGCGCCGGGCCTGGCGGACGATCCAGGGATCGACCCGACTCGAATCCTCGATCGTGATCGTGCTGCCGTACGGCCCTTCCTCGATGAGGATGCCGGAGCTGTTCCGATAGTCGGCCATCCAGTTGGCCTGGAGTTGGAGGGCCACATCGGCGACGATCGCCGGGCTGAACAGCCAGTCCAGGTAGGTCGCATTCAGCCGATCGACGATGTCGGCGAACCGGATCGGGCCACCGCGCTCCAAGCGTGCCAGCAGGTCGATAACGCGCACGGTACTGAACGGATCGCCGCTCTCGGCGATCGTGGGGGGCGTGATCGCCGGATCGGGCAGCCCGGCCGGAGCCGGGCGCAGCGCTCCGATGCCGATGGCGGGGGCGGAGCTGTTGATCACGGTGTCGGTCATCTCCGACCAGTTTGGTGGGGATTGGCCGCCAGCCTACCATCGGACGGCGGCCGGCACCACCACCGCATCGTTCATTCGCGGGTTGCAAACGAACCTTCACCGATCGCGCGACGCGGTCGCAACGGTTCTCGGGCATGCTTCCGATGGCCGGATCAAACGGTTCGGCACCGATTCGCTGTTGTGGATCGGTCGTTCGTCAGCACGACACGAGCACGGTGCCAGCGCTGGACCCCGATCCGATCCCGACCGAACCGACCATCGATCCCGAACCACCGGCTGCGACCTCGGTCGCGTCCGGTCCCTCCCAGGCTTCGGAATCACCGGCGGCCGGCCGCGGAAACGGGTCGACGGTTCGACGTGTGGCCGCCGGGCTCGCGCTCGCGCTGACGTTCAGTGTTGGGATCGGGGTCGGTCGATTCGCCTCGCCTTCGGCGGGTGACGGCGATAGGACGACCCCGGGCCCAACCGCTAGCAGCACGGCGGCGGGCGAGGCCTTCGATTTGATCAGCCAGGCGTGGGAGATCCTGCACGACGACTACGTCGGCGCGGACGAGCTCGATGACACGGCCCTCGCCTATGAGGCGATTGAGGGCCTGGCCAACGCGGTCGGCGACACCGGACACACCTCCTTCCTGACACCGGAGGAGCGCACCGAACGGGCGGCCGAGCTGTCGGGCTCGTACGTCGGGATTGGCGTTCGGATCGATCCCGCCGAGGACGGGCGTCCGGTCGTCGTCGGCGTCTTCCGGGGCAGCCCGGCGGAGGCCGCCGGACTCAGGACCGGCGACCTGATCGTGTCGGTCGAGGGTCGGGCGACAGACGGCCACAAGCTCGACGAGATCGCCGGCTGGATCCGCGGCGAAGCCGGCTCGACCGTCAGCATCACGATCCGGAGCGGATCGGACGGACCCCTGCGCGAGCTCAGGATCGTCCGGGCAGAGGTTGTCCTGGACGCCGTATCGTGGTCGATGATTCCGGGCACGAGGACGGCATTCCTGCGGCTCGAACAGTTCTCGGAAGGGTCCGGGATCGAGATCACGGCGGGGCTCGGAGAGATCCGCGTGGCCGGCGCCGACCGGGTGATCTTCGACCTGCGTGGCAACTCGGGCGGATATGTGGACGAGGCCCTGGCCGTGGCCAGCCAGTTCCTGGCGGGTGGCCAGGTGTTCGTGGAGCGGGACGCCTCCGGCAAGGAGACCGGACACGACGTCCTGCCTGGCGGAACGGCCACGGATCTGCCCCTGGTCGTGCTGATCGACGGGGGGACCGCAAGCGCCGGTGAGATCGTAGCCGGGGCCATCCAGGACGCCGGGCGCGGCCAGCTCGTTGGCGTCACCACCTTTGGGACCGGGACAGTCCTCGGCGAGTTCCCGCTGGCCGACGGCTCCGCCCTGCGGGTCGGCACGGTCGAGTGGCTCACACCCGCGGGCCGCCGAATCTGGCACGAGGGAATCGTCCCCGATGTGGTGATCGAGCGTCCCGCTGACGCGCTGCCGCTGGTGCCCGACGACGTCGGGGGCATGACGGTCGGGCAGATCAACCGGCTGACCGACCCGCAGCTCGCACGCGCACTCACGCTCGTTGCATCCGCCGTGGCGCCGGCCGGCTGACGGACCGCCTAGAGCAGCTCCCCGTGGACCGAGGCGGTTGGTTCGCCCTCACGCGGGCGCGGCTCCTCGCCAGGACCGTATGCCGGCCCGCCGTCCACGTGGTCTGTGGCCGGCGGGCCCGCCTCCAGCGCCGGCACCCTTGACGCGCCACCGGAGCTTCCCTCGATCGCACCGACCCCGAATGGCACCCACTTGGCCGGATCCTGGAGCCGGTGCGCTTCCGTGTTGCCGCGGCCATGGATTTCCTGGAAGCCACGCGGCTCGATCCACATCCGTTCCCCCTGGAGCAACCCCAGGACGCCGGACTGGCCTGGCTCCGAGCGCTGATGCAGGCAGTAGGCACAGGCCGCCTCGTCGTGACGCTGGTAGGTCGGCGGCTCCTCGTAGGTGGTGATGTAGCCCTCGTAGTTGCGCAGGACCACCTTGTGATCGCTGTAGCTGATCAGGTAGTTGGGCATGACCGGGATCTTGCCGCCGCCGCCGGGCGCATCGATGACATAGGTCGGCACCGCGTAGCCCGAGGTGTGGCCACGCAGGCCCTCCATGATCTCGAGGCCCTTGCCGACCGGTGTCCGGAAGTGCCCGGAGCCCTCGACCAGGTCGCACTGGTAGAGGTAGTACGGCCGGATCCGGTTGGCGACCAGCTTGTGCACGAGCGCCCGCTGAATGTGGACACAGTCGTTCACACCCGCCAGCAGGACGCTCTGATTACCGACCGGCAGCCCTGCCCGGGTGAGCTTGTCGACGGCCCGACTGACCTCCGGGGTGATCTCGCTGGGGTGGTTGAAGTGCAGATTGATCCAGAGCGGATGGTACTTCTGGAGCGTCTCGCACAGTTCGTCGTCGATCCGCTGCGGCAGGAATACCGGCACGCGCGAGCCGATCCGGATGATCTCGATGTGGGGGATCTCGCGCAGCCCGCGCAGGATCGATTCGAACAGCCTGGGCGCCAGGGTCAGGCCGTCGCCGCCGGAGATCAGGACGTCGCGGACCTGCGGCGTCCGACGCAGGTACTCGAGCTGGGCTTCATGATCGCGCCGGTTGAAATTCTGGGTGGGGTCGCCCACGATCCGCGACCGGGTGCAGTACCGGCAGTAGCTCGCGCACTGGGTCGTGACCAGCATCAGGACCCGGTCCGGGTAGCGATGGACCAGCCCCGGCACCGGCGAGTGGCGATCCTCCGCCAGGGAGTCCTCCATCATCGCGGTGAACGCCTGCTGCTCGCGACCGAGCGGGATCACCTGGCGCCGAATCGGGTCGTCGGGATCCTGCGGGTCGATGAGGCTGATGAAGTAGGGCGTGATGTCGACCCGGAACTTGTCCGGGGCCGAGAGCCCGGCTCGCTCCTCGTCGGTCAGGTCGAGGATCCGCTCGATCTCCTCGACGTCATTGACCCGATGGCTCAGCTGCCAGCGCCAGTCGTTCCACTGGGCGTCCGGCACGTCCTGCCAGAGCGGCGCCCGCCGGCTGACTGCCGACCTCCCGTCAGGACCCAGGGCCCGAGCCGGATCGGCCTGGTTGATGAACGGCAACTCCGCCGCGCGCGCGGAGTCCCGGTGGGCGAGGGCGGTCCTGATCTCCTGGGCGTCCACGCGCGGCTGCCTCCGCATAAATTCTATGCAGCCTGCATATCGACAGCATGATAGCGCGACGTCGAACGGCGGTCCAATGGCCCGATGGTCAGCGGCGGGAAGACGGCCCGGCGACCTATTCCCCGATCACCGCCCAGAGGAAGCCCATCATGATGAAGAAGCCGGAGAAGAGGGCGATCAGGCCAATCCCACCATAGGGCGAATTGGCGCCGGTATGGGGCACCAGCTGCAGCCCGATCCCGAAGACGACCGCCCAACCGATGAACAGGAACGTGAACAGGAACTTCGCGTTCGGGTTGGTGATCCTGCGAACCCAGGTGGCGCCGCCCTCCGCCGTCATCGCCGAACGCAGCATGATCGCGATCATGAGAATCACGACGACCGCGGAGATCCCGAACGGGATCGGCTGCTGAAAGGGGATCAAGAACAGCTGCACGCCCGGATGCTAGCAGAGCCGGCCGTCGGTACGATGGCCACACCCTCATGTTTTCCTTCGATCGACTCGGCCGGTTCCTGGTGCGCCGCGCGTGGTGGGTCGTTGGCGCGTGGCTCGTGCTGCTGCTCGTTGCGCTCCCGTTTGCTCCCCAGGTTCCGGGTCAGCTGAGCGCCGGCGGGTTCATCCTCGACGACCTGGAATCAGCCCGGGCCAAGGCGCTCCTCGAATCCGAGCTCGGCGCACCACCGTCCGCGCTGGTGATCGTCTTCAGCAGTCCAGCCATGGAGGCCGGGACACCGGCGTTCGAGACGGCCGTCGCCGAGGCCACCCGGGAGGTCGCGTCGGCACCGCATGTCGCCCGCGTCATCTCACACCTTCTGGCGCCGCGACAGGTCTCCCTGGACCGGCACACGGCCTACGACATCGTCTTCCTGGATCTACCACCGGACGAGTCGCCTAGGGCCTTGCCGATCCTGCGCCAGCGGCTGCACGAGACACCTGGGCTCGACGTCGAGCTGGCCGGCGGACCCGCCTTCTACGGAGATGTTCAGACCGTGTCGGAGGCCGACCTGCAGCGCAGCGAGATCATCTCGCTGCCGCTGGCCGCCCTGGCGCTGCTCCTCGTGTTCGGTTCGGCGGTCGCCGCGGGCGTGCCACTCATCGTCGGCGGCGCCGCGGTCATCGTCGCCCTGGCGGCCATCTTCCTCGTTGCGGCGCTGACCCCGATGAGCATCTTCGTGCTCAATCTGGCGACCCTGCTGGGCCTCGGGCTGGGGGTCGACTACTCGCTGTTGCTGACGAGTCGCTTCCGCGAGGAGCTCTCGCTCCGACCGAACGCCCCGGACGCCCCGGATGATCGCGACCGGGTTGCAGCCGCGGTCCAGGCAACCGTCGCCACGGCCGGTCGCGCGGTCTTCTTCAGCGGCCTGACCGTGCTGCTCGGTCTGCTCGGGCTGGTCCTGTTCGAGTTCATGATCCTGCGCTCGGTGGGGATCGCCGGGGCGATCGTGGTCGGCCTGGCCGTGGCCTCGGCGCTCACCCTCCTCCCGGCCGTCCTCACGATCGTCGGCCCGCGGATTGACCGGCTGGCGGTCCGGCCCATCGCGCCGCAACCTGGAATGGACGGCCGCTGGGCTCGGCTGGCGCGCTGGGTCATGCGCCGCCCGGTCGCGGTCCTGGTCCCGACCCTGGCCGTGATCCTGATGCTCGGATCGCCGTTCCTGCACGTTCGGTTCAACGCTCCGGACTCTTCCATCCTGCCGCCGTCCGTGCCATCGCGGGCGGCATTCGATCGGCTTCGCCAGGAATTCGGGGACGGCGAGTTTGCACCGCTGGTCCTGGCCGTCCGGACGAACGGTGCCGCCACCGCGCCGGACAACCTGGCCGCCCTCCATGACTACTCGCGTCGGCTCGCCGCCGACCCGCGGGTGACCCGCGTCGATAGCCTGGTCGACCTCGATCCGCGCCTGACCCTCGAGCAGTACACGCTGCTGTACGCCGATCCGAACGGTCCGCGTGACCGGTACGCGTTGACGGCGCTGGCCGCCTCGACCAGGGGCGACCTGACAGCATTCACCGTTTACACCCCGTTTGGCCCGAATCGCGAGGAGGGAAAGGACCTGGTCACGGCGCTGCGCGACCCGTCCGGTTCGCTCGCACCGCCGGCCGGCGCCACGGTCCTGGTCGGCGGGGGCGCGGCAGACGTGGCCGACGTGGTCGCCCGAGTCGCGGCCGACTTCCCCCGGACCGCGCTGTTCATCGTGATCTCGACCTACCTGGTGCTGTTTCTCCTGTTGCGTTCGGTCATCCTGCCGGCCAAGGCCCTGCTGATGAACACGCTGTCGATCGTGGCCAGCTTCGGGGCCATGGTCTGGATCTTCCAGGACGGCAACCTGTCGGCGATCCTGGGCTTCCAGCCGGTCGGGTTCGTCGAGACGACCCAGCCGGTGATCCTGTTCTGCGTCTTGTTCGGGCTGTCCATGGATTACGAGGTGTTCATCCTGACCCGCACCAAGGAAGTCTGGGACCGGACAGGGGACAACGTCGAAGCGGTCGCCCGCGGGCTCGAACGAAGCGGCCGGATCGTGACCTCGGCGGCCCTCGTGGTGGTGGTCGTAGCGGGATCATTCGCCTTCGCCGACATCGTCCTGATCAAGGCGCTCGGGGTCGGCATGGCCATTGCCATCGCTCTCGATGCCACCGTGGTCCGCGCTCTCCTCGTGCCGGCCACGATGCGCCTGCTCGGCCGCTGGAACTGGTGGATGCCGGCCTCTCTCGAACGCGTCATCGCCGGCCGCTCGCCGACGCACGAAGTCGAAGCCGGGACGGCAAGCCGGTGACTCATCGGGGCCGCGACGATCCGGCGCGGCGACGGCTCCGCCGCGCGCCTTGGGCGACGTTCGGGCTTGTGGTCGCCGCGCTGGTGGCGGCTGCCTGCTCCGGCGGCGGCCCGATCCTGGCCAACCCGCCGGCGGTGCAGCCAATGCGCGCGCTGCCGACCGCTCCGCCGATCATCGTGGCGGACCCGATCCCGATCGAATTGCCGCGCGACGACGGTCCGCACGACCGCCTGACCGAGTGGTGGTATTACACCGGCCACCTGCGCTCGGGCGGCGGCGCACGGTTCGGGTTCGAGTACGTCATCTTCCGGGCCGAGCGGGGCGCGTT
>JBKKDW010000153.1:0-4322 GCA_046708025.1 Candidatus Limnocylindrales bacterium | reverse complement strand
GTGGCGATCAAACAGGATGACCCCACCCAGGCCGGCCGCGAGGGCCTTCGTGATCGGGTCGTCTGGCCCGATCGTGAATCCCCGAAAGCCGACGATCAGCAGCCGGCCGATCTTGCGGCGAAGGGCGGCCGGGTCGCTGCTCGGGGCTGGTATCGCCCGCGGCCCCGCGGTCGCGGGCGAGTCAGTCTGTGGCGGCGACGGGGACGCGTTCGGCCCAGTCGCGCCGGACGTGCCCGGGGCGGTTGGTCCCGACGATCGGTCCGCTCCGGCGCACCCGGCCAGCCCGGCCGCGACGGAGCCGGCGGCCAGCCCGCGGAGGAGGTTGCGGCGAGAGATCCCGTCGGCCGTGGGTTCGCTCAGAGATTGGTCCCGGACGTGTCGCAGGCCGCCGGATCGCCGGTCTGGTAGCCGGTCGAGAACCATTCCTGGCGCTGCTCCGACGAGCCATGCGTCCACGAGTCGGGATTGACCTGCCCGCCGGTCGCCTCCTGGATCCGATCGTCGCCGACGGCTTCCGCCGCATCGAGCGCGTCGGCGATCTGCGCGTCGGTCAACGGTTCGAGAAAGCCGGTCTCGGCGGCGTGGTTCGCCCAGACGCCGGCATAGCAGTCGGCCTGGAGCTCCGTCCGGACGGCCTGGCTTTCGGCGCCCGAACCACCGCCACCGGCATCGAGCAGGCCCTGCAGGTCCTGGACGTGGTGGCCGTACTCATGGGCCACGACGTAACCCTCGGCCAGCGCGCCGCCGCTGGCCCCGAAGCGGGTGCGCAGCTCCCCGAAGAAGTCGAGATCGATGTAGATGAGCGCGTCCGAAGGGCAATAGAACGGACCGGTCGCCGAACTCGCCGACCCGCAGCCGCTCGACGTGGCGCCCGAGAAGAGGACGGTGTCCGACGGCTGGTAGGTCTGGCCGGAGGCCGTGAACGCCTCAGTCCAGTACGCCTGGATGCTGTTGACGTAGCCCAGGATCCGGCAGTCATCGCGCTCGTTGGCGTCCTGGCCGGTCTGGCAGTCCGTCGCCATGGCCGAGCTCTCGGGACCGACCACCGCACCGGGTTCGAGCAGGGGCCCAAGATCGCTCGGGTTGCCGCCCAGCAGGGTGTAGACGAGCACGACGACGAGCCCCAGTCCGCCGCCACCCAGGGCGAGACCGCCGCGGCCGCCGAGGCCGCGCCGGTCCCGGACCTGGCCTGGATCGAGTCGTGCGTTCGGGTCGAAGGACATGCTCAAACCTCCGGCTGGGGACAGTGCACCATCGTACGCCGGTCAGGGCAGTTGCGACCCCTGGCCCAGGCCCGGGCCGCCCTGGTCGCGCAGGAATCGCTCGATGTCGGCGATGAGGTCGCCGCCTGATGGCAGCCGCTGCTCGTCGTACATCGCCTCGAGGCGCTCGACGTAGCCGCGCGTGGTCTCGTCGAGGCCAGTGGCGGTGTCCAGGCGGTTGCGCAATTCGCGCGCCTCGACCTCGAGATCACCCACGGGAATGACCGTGCCGAGGTGATTGCCGACCGCCCGCAACAGCTCCACGGCGGCCGTCGCGTACGGGCCGGAGACGTAGTGCGGCACCTGCGCGAAGTACCCCAGCGCCGGAACGCCCGCCCCCGAAATCTCGAGCTCCAGGGCCGAGACGAGGGCGGACGGCACGCGCAGGGTACCGGCCGGGCCGGCCGACACGTCGCCGCGCAGGAGGCCCGGTGCCGCCTCCGTACCCAGGATCGGGACCGGTCGGGTATGCGGGACGGCTGCCGGAATGGCCCCCAGGCTGATCCACTCGGTCACCCCGAGGATCCCGGCCAGCTCGACGACATCGGCGCTGAAGGCGCGCCAGCGGTAGTCCGGTTCCGGGCCAACCAGGACGAGCACGTCGCGCTCGCCGACTTGCGCCCGGCGCAGCACGAGCTCGTGCCAGGTCAGCTCGGTGAGCTTGCCGTCCACGATCTCCAGCGGTGGACGACGGGCGCGATAGTCGAACAGCACGTCGGCGTCGAAGGTGGCGACAACCGGCGCACCGTCAGTCAGATGGCTGAGTGCCGTCGTGGCCGCCGATCCCGCATCGACCCAGCCATCGAACGCGGCCAGCAGCACCGGGGCCGTGAGATCCTGGGGTTCGGTCAACTCGTACAGGCTCACGACCCAAGGATAGGCCACGAACCGCCGGGCGACGAATACGGCGAGGGCCGGTACACTCGCGAACGCACCCGATGGTCGAACGAGCGAAAGGACGGAACGTGGCCAGGCATTCGAAGCATGAACGCGAGCGCCGCACGGCCGAGACCGAGCGCGTGAAGCAGATCGAGGCTGCCTGGCTGGGGAGCCTGCCATCGGCCACGGCCAAGGCCTTCGCAGACGCGGTCGCGTCCGCGCGCGCGCGCGGCCCCCAGGAGAAGCGGCCCGACATGGCGCCCGGCACACTGCCCCGACCGCCGCGTCCCGGCCGCGAGCCAAAGCCCCCAAAGGACGAGCGTCCGCGCCGGTCCTCCAACCGCGACTGAGCCCGTCGCGGGCCGGCTCCGAGACGACCCGGGGCCGACCTCCTGCATAACCTCAGGCGGACGGGTCAGCCGCAGGGTCCTTTGGCCAGCGCACGGGCGGGCGAGCGGGCAGCAGCGGGCGGGCGGCCCAGTCGGCACGCGTCGGCGCGAAGATGTCGATGACCGTCGCGCCGCCCGAACCGGTTGTCACCTGGTGCCAGGCATTGGACGGGATTCGCCACGTGCCGCCCGGTCCGAGCTGACGGGTCTCGTCCCCAACGGTGAATGTCACGCTCCCCTCGACGACCATGCCCATCTGTTCGTTCTCGTGCTGATGCCCGGGCACCTCGGCATCGGGCGCCAGCTCGACCAGGGCGAGGGTGATCCGTTCGCCATCGATCCAGCGCGCCTGGACCGCCTCACCCCAGACGTCGAGGAGAGGCTGGGTTTCGAAGTCAACAAGGTTGCTCAAGGCATTCCTCCAGAGTTCATGACAGGAATTGACAGGTACACCGGCGATGGGCCATCGGAACGTGATCAACGGAGTACGCTCGACCGGAGGATAAGCCCCGGTCCACGCGCCAGGGAGGGCGCGCGGCGGAGATTGACGCAATCGACGATCCTTGCGCCAGATGTCGAGAGTCCAAGGAATCGTGCGCCGTCTCGTCGCCCTGCTGGTCATCGGGGCGATGCTGGATCCGGCTTCGACGAGCGCCGCGATCGTGCCGTCGAGAATCCATCTCGGCCTCACCCCGGTGGCCAACGGGCTCTCGTCGCCGCTGCTGGTCACCCACGCGGGAGACGGTTCGGACCGCCTGTTCGTGGTCGAACAAACCGGCAAGGTTCGGATCGTCAGGGGAGGCAGCCTCGTGACGGCCGCGTTCATCGATCTCTCGCGCTCGGTCTCCAGCGGCGGCGAACAAGGCCTGCTTGGCCTCGCCTTCCACCCGAGTTACGAGACCAACGGCAAGCTCTACCTGAGCTACACGGACCTCAACGGCACGAGCATCGTTCGGGAGTACCGGGTGTCGACGTCGAACCCCGACCGCGTCAACGGCGCGAGCGGCCGGACGCTCCTGCGGGTCAAGCAGCCGTACGACAACCATAACGGCGGGCATATCGCCTTCGGCCCGGACGGCTACCTGTACGTCGGGTTCGGTGATGGCGGTAGCGGCGGCGATCCCGGCAACCGCGCCCAGAGCAACGGCACCCTGCTCGGGAAGCTCCTGCGCATCGACGTCAACAAGCGGACCGGCTCGTTGCCATACGGCATCCCGGCCGACAACCCGTTCGTCGGTCGCACCGGGCTCGACCAGATCTGGGCCTATGGCCTGCGCAATCCGTGGCGCTGGTCCTTCGATCGGGCGACTGGCGACCTGTGGATCGGCGACGTCGGGCAGAGCGCCTGGGAGGAGGTCGACCGCGCGCTCGCCGTCCGCGGCCGGAACGCCGGACGCGCGATCAACTACGGCTGGCGGGTGATGGAAGGGGCGCACTGCTTCCGACCGTCGACCGGCTGCATCCGGACCGGCAGGACCTTGCCGCTGACCGAGTACCGGCACACCGGCGGCCGTTGCTCGATCACCGGCGGGTACGTCTACCGGGGCACGGCCTATCCCGACCTGGTCGGCGCCTACCTCTTTGCAGACTATTGCTCGGGTGAGATCTGGTACATCGATCGTGGCGCCGCTCGAGGGACCGCGCCGACCCGCGCCCTGGACACGAGCGCGAGCATCACCTCGTTCGGCGAGGACGAGGCAGGCGAGCTGTACCTGACCGATGCTGCCGGCACGGTATTTCGCGTGACCGACTCATGAAGTCTGCCGGTCGAACGCTGTACGCTGGCGGGAAC
>JBKKDW010000152.1:0-17970 GCA_046708025.1 Candidatus Limnocylindrales bacterium | reverse complement strand
CTTGTCATCAAGCCAATGGTCTGCTCCGCTGACGAGCTCGCCTGGCAGGCCGCGCTGCTTTCGTCGATCGAGCAGGCCGGTTTCCGTGTGGCGCGGCCGCTGCCATATGCGATCGACGGGTGGACGGCTTCCGAATACGTCCCGGGGGAGCACAGGCCGCGGTGGTGGCGCGAGATCATCGGCGTCGGCGAGCGGTTCCACACCGCGCTGGCACACGTGCCGAGGCCGGACGCCATCGTCGACGCCCGCGCCGATCCTTGGGCCGTCGGCGACCGGGTCGCCTGGGGCGAAGCGCCATTCCCCGAGCTGGACGACGTCCTCTCGGCGCTCGGGCCGGTCGACGCGCCGAGTCAGCTCATCCACGGCGACCTCACCGGCAACCTACTCTTCCACGACGACCTGCCGCCAGCGATCATCGACTTCGCGCCATACTGGCGGCCGACCGAGTTCGCGTCCGCGATCGTCGTCGCTGACGCGCTCAGCTGGGAAGGGGCGTCGCACGAGCTCGCGCACGTCGTCCACCCTCAGTACCTGCTCCGCGCTCTGGTGTACCGCGCCGTGACAACCCGGCTAACGGGTAGCGCCGGACCGATCCGGGAGTTGGACCTCGCTCGGAAAATCGTTGCCAGCGCGCACTGACAGTTTACGGAGCATCGCAGACCGCCAGTTGAGGCATCGAGCGGCTCGCGGTAGACTCGACTCGCCCAGATTGGGCAACAGACTCTTTCCGTTTTCGGAATGGCACCTGACTCACTTTGGGATGGGCATCTGATCCACCCCGATTAGGTGGCCGACAGAGGCCCGCCGCACGCTCAAACCGCGGCTCGCGAGCCTGATCCGAGCAACAGACTCTGGATCAGCGGAAGCCCCTCCCCATTGGCTCCTCTCGCGGTGCTTCGCGCCCTGATTCCTGGTCAGGTGCGCGACCTGTCGGTGAGCACGGTCGCGACCAAAGGATCGCTCGGCGAGTTCGCTCGCTGCAACGCTCGATCTGGCCACCCGGCAGGATCGCTTCGCCCGCCACCCCTGGGCGGGTGGCGTGATCGAGTCGCGTACAAGCACGAGTCCGACGAGATCGCGCTACCCCGAAGCGGTGGTCGGAAGCCTTCGGCAAGCAGGCTTCTCGGTCGAGATGGCGGTCCATGCGTTCTTCGCGTTGGACAGCTACATCTACGGATTTGCGCTGCAGGAACAGAGCCTGCCGTCCGGCACACCGGAGGAACTCGCCGGAATGGCGGAGATAATCCTCGCGGCTCTCCCCGCCGCGGAGTATCCGCATCTCCGCGAGGTGATCGTGGAGTACGTCCTGAAGGCCGGCTTCGACTACGCCAAGGAGTTCGAGTTCGGGCTCGACCTGATGCTCGACGCGCTCGAGAGGGCCCGCGACGCGGCCTGATGCGCCGAGGTCGGAGGCTGTGAACCCGGCGTAGCCGCGATGGCACGCTACTGCTGCGACTCCGGTCCCGGGAAACCATCGCCGGTCGGCAGACAGGCAATGCCTCGGTGACCCGGATCAGGTTCGGTCGATCCGGACCATCTTCTCCTCGTCGCTTTCGCAACCTTTCCGAGCGCTACGCGGCGATGCCCGGCATCCTGGCCCAGGTGCGGGTGCCGTCGCTCGTCATCTGGGGAACGCGCGACCCGTTCTTTCCCAGGGATGGGCTTGCTTTCCTCCGCGAACTGCCCACCCTGATCGTGTGGGGCGACCGGGACATCGCCTTCCGCGCCCAGGAGCGAGAGCGCTTCGAGGCAGCGTTCCCCCGGAGCCATACCGTCGTGCTGAGGGGCGCTGGTCACTACGTCCAGGAAGACGCGCCGGACGAGATCGTTAGTGCTGTTCGTGCCTGGGCGGACGGGGACACGATGCTCCTGTGGCCGAGCCTGCAGGTCGCTGACACCCGTGGTGACCGTGGTCACGCCCTTCCTCCATCAACAGCCATCGGCACCTACCGCCGATCGCCGGCGACTCCCTCACTCTGGCTCGACGTTCCCGGTGCCACCGTCGACCGTGACGCGCATCCCCGTTCGCAGGCGGGCCGTTGCGTCACCGCAGCCGACAACGGCCGGGATTCCATACTCACGGGCGATGATCGAAGCGTGCGACGCCACGCTCCCCACATCGGTCACGACCGCAGCCGCCCGGGCGAAGAGCGGCGTCCACGCCGGCGCGGTGAGCGGCGCCACGAGGATCTCGCCGGCCTGAAGCTCGTCGAACTCTCGCGGGCCGCGGATGACGCGGACCGGCCCGGTCGCGCGACCCGGCGATGCCGGCGCGCCCGAAACGAGGGCCCGGTCCGATCGAACGGCACCGAACAGCCGCGGATAGTTGTCCCAGAACCGCTGCAGCATCTTGTTCGGCCGGCCGACGAACAGCGGTGGCACGAGCCTGGCCTGCTCCTCGCGCTTCGCACGACGGTCGCCCACGTCGACGGTCGCCGCCAGGCGTCCTCCGCCGAGCGCGGCAAGCGCCTCGGGAAGGGCCAGGAAGAAGACGTCGTCGGACTCCCCGATCACCCCGCGGGCGGCGAGCGTCTGTCCGATCCGCAGCACCGCCCGCCTCATCGCAGGCCACGCGATCGTCAGCTCGCGCACCTGCTCCTCCCGCACCGGGACGAGGTGTTGGGTCTCGGCCAGCAGGCGGCGGAAGGCGCGAAGGCGCCGCGGCGACGAGGCGAGGGCCCGGAACGCGGCCGTCTCAGCCGCCCGTCTCGCCTCGACCAGGCGATCGTGGTTCTCGACCGGTCCCGTCGCCGGCGACGCGCGCGACGGGAATGGGTGCCACCAGTCGAGCGA
Organism: Candidatus Limnocylindrales bacterium; assembly: GCA_046708025.1. Lineage (GTDB taxonomy): Bacteria > Chloroflexota > Limnocylindria > Limnocylindrales > CSP1-4 > SPCO01. The sequence continues at coordinate 15,177 of JBKKDW010000152.1, read as the reverse complement.
CACAACGGCATGGCGGCCCGGATCGGCCGGCGGCTCGAAGCCGGCCAGGAGCGCCAGGTGGCTGCCTCCGAGTGACCGGCCCAGGTGGCGGCGGTAGAACCGCGCGAGGTTGATCTCCATCTTGTACGCGGCCCCGGCCAGCGCCGCGATCGAGGCGAAGTAGGCACCGGCGAGGTCGGCCAGCTCGTCGATCAGCGCCGGAAGATCGTTGACCGGCAGCGTTTCCACGAGGCCTTCGGCACCTGCCACGGCCGCCCGGTAGCGCGGCAGCAGCTCCTCCCGCCACTCGCGCTCGAAGACCGGAACGCTATGTCGAACTGTCGGCGGGAGCACCCCCGCGACACGGCGCGGGGATCGAACGAGGTGCCAGAGGATGCCCGGCAGGCTGTGAGCGAAGGCCCGCGGGGAAAGCCAGTTGACCGAGTAGAAATACCAGCCGTTGACCACGACGTGGTACGGCCGCGGAGCACGCTGCCCGATCCACTCCTTGAGGAGAGCGTGCAGGCGCTCCTCCATCGCGGTGAGCAGCCAGGACTCGAAGAGCGGCGTCACGGGCTCGGAAATCCACTCTCCGAATCGAAGCGCACGGGTGTAGGCGCCACGCGCGGGCGCATCCCACGACACGTCGAGCGGCAGCGCCGTCATCGGTCTGGCCTGGAGGATCCACAGGCTGCCGTCCGCGTCGATCGCCCACTCGATGTCCTGCGGGGTCCCGCGGGCGACCGCGATTCTCCGTGCCTCGCTCGCCACGCGCATCGCCTGGCGACGATCGATGGCGCCCTCGGGCCGGCGGCGCGCGGTGACGACACCTTCCCGGACGACCCATTCGTCGCCGAAGGCCGCCCCGGACACGAGCCGCTCCCCGATGCCGCGCACGGCGGTGACGACGCAGGAGCGCCGATCCCCGTTTATCGGATCGGCGGTGAGGACCACTCCGGCCGCGGTCGGTTCGACCATCCGCTGGATGATCACCGCCATGCGGCGGTCGCCGCCCTCGCCGGCAGGCTCGTACTCGGTGGCACGGGCCGCGCGGGCGCTGGCGAGGCATCGCTCGGTCGACGCGGGGAGCTCGTCCGCTGACACGTCGAGCACCGACTCATAGACGCCGGCATAGGAGTGCTCGGCGCCATCCTCGGCGATCCCGCTCGATCGGACCGCGAACGGGCCGAATCCCAGATCCCCCACGGCGGCGCGCAACAGCGACCGGCGATCGTCCGCGGTCATGTCGGCGGCCCCGGCCGTCAGGACCACCCCATCCGGGACCCGAACGCCCGCGGCCATAAGGTCCCCGAGGCTGGCGGCCTTGCGGCCGACCTCGGCGGCATCGGTCATGCGCACGTCCTGGAGCCGTCGGATCGTTGCCGAGCTCATCGTCCGTTCCTCGAGGTCGCGGCGGCGATGGCTGCGCGCACCACCCAATCGACGTCGTCGGCGGCCTCGTCTACCGATGACCCGAGGTGATCGCGCCACATGCGCAGGGCCGATGATGCGGTGAGGATCACCAGGAGACGGGCGATCCGATCCCGATCGACCTCCGAGAGCTTGGGCTCGATCGAATCGGGGAGCTGACGGAACATCGCGAGCCGATCCGGCATGTTGATCCGCCTTGCCTCCTCGGACGCCGGGCTGGCCATGGCCGCGCGTGCGAGGTCGTCGAACGACTCCAGGTCGTCGAAGTATGTGCGCACCCCGCCACGAAGCTCGTCAACCGAGCGCGGGGCGACCCGTTCGTGCAGGCCGGCCCGGCGCACGAGGTGTGGATAGACCGCGGCGACGAGGTCACGCTTCGTTCCGAAGTGACGGTAGATCGTCGGGACCGACACGCCAGCCTCGCGCGCCACCGCGGGAACGGAGACGTAGGCGATGCCGCCGGCCATCACTCGAACGGTGGCATCAAGAATGCGCGCCCGAGTCTCTTCCGCCTGCTGTGCGCGGAGGTGGCTGCGGTACGCGCGCACTGTGCCAATGGCAAGACGAGTCATATTGTGAATATACGACTCGTGTCAATATATGGTCACGTCCGCCCCTTTGCATGGCGAATGAAGTCAAGGTCGATGCTCACGGGCGCAGCTCAACGAATCCGGCCGCCGCGAAATCGCCGTCGAAGGCGAAGGCCTCACCGATGCCTAGCCGTCGCATCAGCACGAAGCTCGTCGCATCCACGAAGGAGTATTCCCGCTCGTCATGGCGCCTGAGCCAGCCCAGCGCCTCTTCCTCAATGGCGGCGTCGACGTGCTCCACGTGAAGCCTCGCTGTTTCCTCGATGAAGTCCAGGAAGTTCGTGGCGGATGCGTGACCCGCTCGCCGGCGCAGGAAGGTCCACGTTTCACCGCGTGCGTGATTGGTGCTGACCAGTGGAATCGCTGCATTCAACCGAAGCAGACGTCTCGCCTCATCGTGGTGGCCATCACGCCGATTTCGAAGTGCCACCCAGAACGAGGTGTCGACGAAGATCACCGGTAGACGACCTCATCGATGTCGGTGGGCTCGAAGGAGTCCGTCCCGGCCATCTTCCAGAGTGGATCGTCCTCCAGATCCACTAGTGGGCGGAGCGCATGGCGCATCTGACGTCTGATGATGGCGGCCTTGGACGTACCTTCGCGCAGGGCCTGCGCCCCCAACGCGTCGTCAAGATCCTCCTCGATCATGATCTGTAGTCGTTTCATGCGCCGATCGTACACCACTTTGACGATGTGACGTAATTCCATCCGTCAGTGTGTACCCGGCGGACGCTCACTCCGGACCGGGCCAGGTCGTGCCTCCGTCGGACGACCGGAAGAAGTCCGTCGCCTTGCTGACAACCGCCACGATCTGGCCATCGGGCGACGTGGCGATCGCGAACGCGGATCCGGAATAGCCCGTCTTCGCCCACGAACGACCGCCGGTGCTGCTGCGGAACAATCCGTCGGTGGAGCCGGCGTACACCACGTTGCCATCGGCTGATGCGGCGAGACCGGTCATCGGATACGTCGGTGGTATGCCCAGCGGCGTCCAGGTCCGGCCTCCGTCGTCACTGGCCGTGAGCCCAACCACATCGACGCCCAGGAGCCGGGTAGTCGTGCCGCCCTTGACAGCAGTTGGGTAGAGAACGTTGTCGTCCCGAACACGGTTCCAGTGCCCACCGAAGTCCATGCTCTCCCATAAACCGCCGGTCGCCAGGTAGGCCCACATGTGGGCCGGGTCCGCCGGATCGCGGGTGAAACCGTGGATGTCGAGACTCGGCAGATCGCCCTGGATGGCGGACCAGGTGGCGCCACCGTCGCGGCTTGCTGTGAACACCTCGTGTCCGGCGATGACGATCGACGAATCCGCCGCCGGCGACACGCTCATGGCGTCATCGCGGACGGGCAGCACAGACCAGGTCTTGCCCCCGTCGCGCGTTTCCTCGAGCCCGCCGTGGTGGCCGAACAGGAGGTGCTGCGGGTCGTCGCCCAGGAAGGCCAGCGAGTGGACGTCCTGTGAGCCGAACCGGGCCCACGGCACCGGTTCTGCTGGAGCCGACGACCGGAAGGCCAGGAAGACGCCCAGGGCGACTGCGCTGACGGCGAGAAGGAGGCCGGCGACCAGGATCACTCTCGACGGCCGCCGCGACTGGGCTGATCTCCGGGTGCGCGACGTGCGGGCCATGGGAGTTGGTCTCCCGCGCTACATCGAGGGCGTGTACGCCGGGTCGAGGAACTGCCCGGGATTGTCACGGAACTCGAGCAGGCAGCCCTTCCCGCAGAATCCGTATTCGGTGCCCTCGTGCGTGAGGACCAGGCCTTTTTCGCGGGCGGTCTCGAGATCGACGGTCATCCCGCATACGGGATCAAGAACGTGCTCGGGTGAAGTTCCACTCACGTCGATGGTCTCCTCGCTGGGTTGCTACGCGGCCGCGAGACGCGGCTCGATGGTTGGGGTTTCGCGGTGGAGTCGGAGGCGCCGGAGTAGTTGGGCGTTCGCGGCAACGACGATCGTCGACACGCTCATGGCGATCGCCCCGGCGGCCATCGGCAGGTCGATTCCCCAGGGCACCAGCATACCGGCGGCGACCGGGATGGCCACCAGGTTGTAGCCGGATGCCCAGACGAGGTTCTGGACCATCTTGCCGTAGGTCGCCCGCGACAGCTCGATCGCGGCCACGACGTCACGCGGGTCGCTTCGGACCAGCACGATGCCCGCCGACTCGATGGCCACGTCTGTGCCGGCTCCGATGGCGACCCCAACATCGGCCGTGGCGAGGGCCGGCGCATCGTTGACGCCATCGCCGACCATCGCGACCTTCCGGCCGCCCTCCTGGAAGCGTTTCACGGCGGCCGCCTTGTCGGCCGGCAGCACCTGGGCGGCGACCTCATCGATCCCGAGGCGGCGGGCCACTGAGTCGGCCACCGCCTGGCTGTCGCCGGTGATCATCGCCACCCGGACGCCGAGCGCATGGAGGTCATCGATCGCCTCTTTCGATTCGGGCCGGATCTCGTCCTCCACCGCGAATGCCCCGGCCAACTGGCCGTCGACGACGACGTGCAGGACCGTGCGGCCCTCACGATCCCAGTCCTCGGCGACCGGGAGCGGCGCGAGTGACAGCTCCGAAAGGAGACGTGGGCCGCCAACGGCGACCTGGTGGCCGTCGACCTGAGCCCGAGCCCCACGACCCGGCAGCGCCTCAAAGGCGCTGGCCGCTGGAATCGACAGACCGCGAGCTCGGGCGCCGTGGACGACGGCCCGCCCCAGCGGATGCTCAGAGTCGGCCTCCACCGCCGCGGCAAGCCGGAGTGCCTCGCCGGCATCGCTGACGTCGACAAGCACAGGCTCGCCCTTCGTGAGCGTCCCGGTCTTGTCAAAGATCACCATGTCGAGGGTGCGGGCGCGCTCGAGGGCCAGGCGGTCCTTGACGAGGAGCCCGTTCCGGGCGCCGAGCGAGGTCGAGATGGCGATGACCAGGGGGATCGCCAGGCCGAGGGCGTGGGGGCAGGCGATGACCAGCACGGTCGCGGTCCGGACCAGCGCGCCCTCCGGATCGCCGGCAACCCACCAGTAGACCAGGGTTATGGTGCCGGCGGCCAGGGCCACGTAGAACAGGATCGCGGCGGCTCGATCGGCGAGGGCCTGCGCCCTCGAGCCCGAGGCCTGGGCGGCCTCGACGAGACGCATGATCCCCGATAGCGCGGTCTCGTCGCCGGCGGCAGTGACCCGGACCCGGAGCGAGCCACCGGCGGCGACCGTGCCGGCCACGACGGCGTCGCCCGGCTCCTTGGTCACCGCGCGCGACTCGCCGGTGATCATCGACTCGTCGACATCGGCCGACCCTTCGACTACCGCACCGTCGGCCGGCACCCTGGCGCCCGGGCGGACGAGGACAATGTCGTCGACGCGCAACTCGGCGATCGGGACCTCCTCCGTGCCGGTGGGCGTCACCCGCTCGGCGGTGTCGGGGAGCAGCGCGGCCAGCGCGGCGAGCGCGCCGCGGGCCTGGGCGATCGAGCGCATCTCCAGCCAGTGGCCGAGCAGCATGATCGTGATCAGGGTCGCGATCTCCCACCAGATCTCGACCTCGAACAGGCCGAGGGTGCCGGCCCACGACGTCACGAAAGCCACCACGATCGCGAGCGAGATGAGGGTCATCATCCCGGGCCTGCGCTCGGCCAGTTCGCCCTGGGCGCCGCGGAGGAAGACCATCCCGCCGTAGAAGAAAATGAACGTGCCGATGATCGCCGGGACGTACTCGATGGCGGGGAACATCGGGATCGCGTAGCCGAACCACTCCTGGATGTCGTGGCTCAGCAGGACGACCGGGATCGTCAGCGCGAGCGTCAGCCAGAACTTGTCGCGGAACATCGCCACCGAGTGGCCGGCATGCCGGTCGTTGCCGGTTTCATGGCGGCCTGCCGGCCGGTGCTCGCGGTGATCCATCGGTCTCCAGCTTGCGCGTGCGGTGATCGGGGCCATCATGGCGCCCGCGCCGTCTGCCCGTCAGCCGCGAGCCAGCTCCAGGCGCTGCAGGATGGTGAGCCGCCAGGGCCATTGCCACGGTCGCACGCTGACGACCCGAAGTGGGCTGGCGTGCACCTGCTGGACGGGATGTGGCGCGCGGCCATGGAACGGCCGGAAACCGGCCATGAAATCCCAGATGAGGGCCGTGCCGCCGGGACGTAGGACGCGCGCGATCTCATCGAGGCCAGCCGCCGGGTCCGACCAATTATGCATCGAGAGCGTACTCACCACGAGCTCGAACGAGGCGTCATCGAAGGGCAGCGCGGCGACATCGCCGGCAACGAACGATGGCTGTTGACCCTCGACAGCGGGAAAGCGCCCGGCGCTCCGGCAGGCCCGCTCGATCATCGCGGGATCGAGGTCGAGGCCGGTTACGTCGAGGTGATGGTCGCGAGCCAGGCGGTTCGACAGGTGCCCCGGCCCGCACCCGACTTCCAGGACCCTTGCCCCAGGTGACGCCATTGCCGCGATGTCGGATGCGATCAGCCGGTAGAGGGACCCAACAGGACCCGACTGATCGTGTCGTAGGCGCCCGCGTCGCGCATCAGGAGGCCGCCCGGCACAGGCCGGCCGGCGACGTGACTGCGCACAAGCCCTCTGAGCGTGGCCGCGGCGCCGATCGCGAGCGCGGCGAGGACGATTGGGCCAGCACGGCGAACCATCACGAGCCTTGTCACAGGTAGGCGAGGGCTTCGCGGACGGTCAGGCGGGAGGCGCGGGCTGCCGCTGTTTCGGTGGCGAGGACGGAGCCGAGAACGGCGATCGCGGTCCAGATGACGATGGCGGGGATGGAAATCCGGTAGGGCAGCGGCGCGGAGAAGAAGAGGTTGCCGAGCCCGGCGCCGAGGACTGCCGTGAGTCCAAGGGTCGGGATGACCGCGACGAGGACGCTGGCGAGGGCCAGGAAGACGCCCTCGGCGGTGACGATGCGGCGCACCCGCTCCGGGCGCGCCCCAATAGCGTGCATGACCCCGAACTCTCGGGTTCGATCGAGGACATTGGCGCTCATCGTCGAGGCCAGGCCGATGCCACCGATCACGCCCATCGCGACGGCGATCGCGAGCACGATCGAGATGATCGGTCCCATGTGCCCAGCGCTAATGGCCTCGCCCCGGCTGACCGAAGTCGCGGACCGCACCCCGATCCCCGCCTCGGTGAGGGTCGTGTCCACGGCTTCGGCGACGGCCGTGCGGGTCGGCTCGTCGTGGCTGTCGGTGGCGATGCGCAGCTGGTTCACCCGCCCGGGCTGCCCCGTGGCATCGGCGAATCCCTCGGCCGTGGCGTACACGCCGCCGGCGCCCATTCGTTCTTCGACGACGCCGACGACGCGCCAGGTGGTCGATCGTCCATCGACGATCAGTTGCACGCTGTCGCCGGCCCGTACGCCGGGGAGTGTGTTCTTGCGGGTGATCTGGTTGACCACGATCGCCCCGGTCTCCCCAGGGTTCAGCCAGCGACCATCCAGGAGCGTCGGCGGCGTGAACGTGGTGATGCCGGCTGGGATCGCGGTCACCGCCACGCGGCCGTGTCCCTGGTCGGGGTATGTGCGGGTCGTGGGGATCAGGCCGGTTCCGACGAGGCCGGCCGGGGCGATGCTCAGGCCCTCTACCAGGCTGACGTTTGGCACCCGCGAGACGATCGTGGCAACCTCATCCATCGAGACTGGGGTGGCCAGTTGCACGTCGACGTCCCAGGAGCGCTGCTCGGTCTGCTCCTCGACGATCGCCCCCACACCGGCGCTCAGGGACACCCCGGCAACGAACACCGTGCCCGCGCTGGCGAGCAGGCCCACCGAGAGGAGGAACCGGGCGGGACGGCGGATCGTGTTGCGAAGCGCCATGAGCAGACCGCGGTCGAGACGCCGAATGCGACTCAGGCGGGCCAGGACGCCCGTCGCGGTGCCTGGCTTCGAGCCGAGGCCGCGATGGTCCATCGCCTCCCGGACGGTGGTACGGCTGGTCCTGACCAGCGGCAGCAGGGCCATCGACGGTGGCAGGCCAAGGCCGGCGGCGAGGATCACCGCATACGCCCACCAGGGAGCGTCGAGGCTGGCGGCCTCAATGCCGAGGAAGCTGACGATCAGGTCGAGCAGAGCGCGGCCGATCAGCACGGCGGGGATCAGTGCGAGCAGCGTTGCCGCCGCCGCCACCAACAGTGTCATCGCCAGGTAGAGGCGCCCGATGTCGCCGGATCGCGCCCCAATCGCTTTCAGGATGCCGATCTGCGGGATCTGCTGGGTGAACAGGTTGTTCAGCATGTTCGCCACGAGGATCGTGCTGAGCAGCACGGCGGCCGCTCCACCGGCAAGCAGCGACAGGAGCAGGGCATCGGCCTGCCACTGGTGAGGGTGGGCATAGGGCGGAGGAACCTGGATCTCGCGGACCAACAGGCCGTAGTCGGTCTGTAGCCACGCACCGACGCTTCCGGCGACGGCGACGATGGCGTCGCGGTCTCGACTTGGCACCGTCTGGCCGGGATCGGTGACCTGGATCTTCAACTGATCGAGCATGGCCCGCCCGTCGGACGTGGCCAGCGACGTCGTGGACAGGTAGGCGTGCCCGGTCTGCTCCTGATTCGAGGGGGCGAGGCTGGGGTCATACACGGTATCCGCCACCAGCAACTGCACCGGCTCACCGGTCGCGGTCTCGACGGTCACGGTGTCGCCGACCGCCACACCCAGGAAGGTGAGCGAGTCGCGCCCGATGAAGATACCCCCGGGAGCTGGTGGCCAGGTGCCCTGCTGCGCGTCGAACTTCACCATCCGCATCGGGTCGTCGGGCGCGGCCACGAACACCTGCAGCGGGCTCTCCCGCAAGCTGCCGTTGACCGTGACCGCACCGGTGAACTGGGTCCGCCCGGTCGCCTCGATGACCCCCGGCCGGGTCCGCGCTTCGACCGCGATCGCCGCCATCTGCTCGGCGTCGATGGGCTCCTCGAGCACGATCGTCGCCGACGCCGGCTCGGTGCCCAGGTACGCGTTCGTGGACTCCCGGCCGAGGCCTGCCCAGGCCAGAAGCACCCCGCCGAACACGGTCAGGCTGACCGCGATCGCGATCACCATCATCAGGAGCCGGGACCAGGTCGCCCGCAGATCCCGGCGCAGCTTGACGGCCAGCAGGCTGGTCACGCCGATACCCTCGCCCGATCGGCCTCGTCCGCGACGACACGGCCGTCCATCAGGGTCACCTCGCGACGAACGATCGACCTGATGTCCCGCTCATGGGTGACGACCACGATGGTCTGGCCATCGGCGTTGAGGTCGGCGAAGAGCTTCAGGACCGCATCGGCCGTGACCGAGTCGAGGTTGCCGGTCGGCTCGTCGGCTAACAGGATCGGTGGATCATTGGCGAGCGCCCGCGCGATCGCGGCCCGCTGCTGCTGGCCGCCCGACAGCGTCGACGGCATCTTGTCGGCCTGGTCACTGACACCCATCCGCTCCAGGAGGTATTGCGCCCGATCGCGCCGCCCGTCTGCCGGGATCTTCCTGGCAAAGTCCATCGGCAGCATCACGTTCTCGATGACGGTCAGCGTGGGCAGCAGTTGGAAGAACTGGAAGACCAGCCCGACGTTCCGTCCGCGCCAGGCGGCCAGTCCGGATTCCGACAGCGAGCCGAGGTCGGCGCCTGCGGCGTGAACGGTCCCCAAGGTCGGCCGATCGATCCCGGCGAGCAGATTCAGCAACGTCGTCTTGCCGCTGCCTGACCGCCCGACGATCGCGACGAACTCGCCCTGGCCTATTTCGAGGCTGAGATGGTCAACGGCGGTGAACTCGCCTGTGCCGAGCGGATACCTCTTGACGACGTCGCTGACCCGGATCGCATGCATGGGACTGCTGATCATCCGTGGGCAGGCGGAACGTGTCCGCCCCCTCCACCACCGACGAGCATCATGGCAACGACCAGGAGGCCAACGATGACCAAGGCAATCCCCAACACCTTCAACCAGCCCGCCATATCTGTCTCCCGTGCGCGACCGGACCGCGTGTCGGCAGCTCGGTCCGCGCCGATCGACCACGCTCTGATCCCATGGCCTCAACGCTAGGAGCCTTGGGGCCAGGGCGAAACGCCCTGTGGGGGGAACTTCGCCGTCCCCAAAGCGTGGACGCGGATCACCCGTCAGGGGGATTTCCAGGAGTCTTCATGAAGCGTACGCTCGAACCAGTGTCAGCCACGGTCACGTCGCACAACCTCTTCGCCGTCCAGCCGAGATCGAGGACGCTTGTCGACGTCGCAATCGCGGCCGCCGCGCTTGCCGGCTCCGTGGCCCTGGTTACGCATGGCGGTGTCGGACCTTCCCGCCCTGGATCGACGGACCTCAGTCTGGTCGGTGTCGCACTCGCGGCGTGCTCGACGGTGCCGCTGGTCGCCTGGCGGCGCTTCCCGATCGGGGTCTTCGTGTTCACCGCGGCGGCGAGTGTGCTTCTGGCAGGCGTTGGCTTTCGGATCGACCTGCTGCTCGGGCCCGCCGTAGCGCTGTACCTGGTCGCCGCGAGCCGCGAGCAGGAAACGCCGTGGACGTGGCACAGCACGGCCGCCGTCGTCGGGCTGCTCGTGGCGTACCTGGTCGCGACCGCCGCCGCACAGGGGAAGGTTCCCGGAGGCGAGCTCGTCCATACCGGCATCGCCTGGGCCGGCGCCTGGTTCGCCGGCGAGCGCACGCGTCTGCGGCGAGAGCAGATCGCCGACCTGCGAGCCCGCGCCTTGCGTACCGGGCGTGATGCGGAGCGCGAGCGTCTGCTGGCGGTCGCCGAGGAGCGAGCCCGGATCGCCCGCGATCTCCACGACTCGGCCGGTCACGCCATCAACGTGATTGCCGTCCGCGCCGGCGCAGCCCGGCTGCGGCACCGGCAGGATCCCGACCGCTCGCTCCTCGCCCTTGAGGCGATCGAGGAGGTCGCCCGCCAGACAGCCGACGAGATCGACCACATCGTCGGCAACCTTCGCGAGAGCGCCTCACCGAACGACGTCGCCTCTCCGGCCGGCCTTGCGTCGCTGGACACCCTGATTGCGAGCCATCGAGAGGCGGGGCTCGAGGTCACGTTTGACGCCTCGGGGACGCCGCGCCGGCTTGGCGCGGCCACCGATCAGGCCGCGTACCGGATCCTCCAGGAGGCGCTCACGAACGCGGCCCGCCATGGGACCGGCCGCGCTTTGATCGACGTTGCATTCGGCGACGAGTCGGTCGAGCTCAGCGTCACCAATGCCCTGCCGCCGCGGCCCCTGCCGCCATCTGCCGGAGGGCACGGGCTGATCGGCATGCGTGAGCGCGCGACAATGCTCGGCGGCACGCTTGAGGCCGAGCCCGCCAATGGGGCATTTCGCGTCCGCGCCCGCCTCCCCTACGGAGGTCACCCGGCTTGACACGCGTGTTGATCGCCGACGACGAGGACCTGATGCGCGCTGGGCTCGCGGAGCTCCTCACCGCGGACCCCGACATCAAGATCGTCGGCCAGGCGTCGACCGGCCGGGGGGCTGTCGAGCAAGCCCGCCGGCTGATGCCAGATGTCGTGCTGATGGACGTTCGCATGCCCGACCTCGACGGGATCGCCGCCACCCGTGAACTGGCGCAGGTTGCGCCGAACGTGAAGGTCCTGATCCTGACGACCTTCGAGCAGGACGACTACGTCTTCGGCGCCCTCCGGGCTGGTGCGTCAGGTTTCATGCTCAAGCGAACGCGACCCGAGGACCTGATCGCGGCAGTGCACACGATCGCCGCCGGCGACTCACTCCTGTCGCCGTCGGTCACCCGGCGGGTGATCGACCACATGGCCCGGCAGCCGACGCCCGACCTTTCTGACCAGGCCAGGCTCCAGGAGCTGACAGCGCGCGAACGAGAGGTCTTCGACCTCATCGCTCGAGGCCTCTCGAACCGCGAGATCGCCGCGGCCCTGGTGGTCGAGGAATCGACCATCAGAACCCACGTCAAGCGGATTCTGATGAAGCTCGACATCCGCGACCGGGTCCAGGCCGTGATTCTCGCCTACGAAACCGGCGTGAATCGCCCCGCGGGAGGCGCCAAGCCAACACGCGTGCACGACTGAAGGACGACTACCAAGGTGAGATACCACGGTCGCTTTCCCTCGGAGGGGCAGGCCATCAGTTCAGGCGATCCTCCCAGTCCCGCGGCACGCGACCCTCGGGCCCTGGAACGGGCTGGTCGAATGGATGGGAGAGGGGTGGCACCAGGTCTGGGCCGTCGATGACCCGCTGCGTCACGTAGTCCCAGAACCAGTCCTCTTCGGGTTCGAACGTGCGAACGACCGGATGGCCGAAGTCAAGTGCGTGATGGCTCGCGTGCTGTGATGGCGACGAGTCGCAGCACCCGATATGACCGCAGTGTGCGCACCGACGCAGGTGAAACCACCAGCCATCGGCGGCGAGACACTCGACGCAGCCGGTGCCACTCGGTGGCACGTTGGGATCGATCTCAGGATCGGCCATTTCGAACTCCTCGCGCAGCGCACAGGTCGATCAGTGCAGGCCCACCATGACAGAACCCGTTCCCCTTGCCAGCGTCGACCGTGACGCGTACGTCAACCCTGGAACTTGCCCTTCGACTTGCCGCGCGTGTCAAGGCCGGTCCCGGTGATGCCATCGAGCAGCCAGGCAAGGCCTCGTTCGAAGGTCTCGTGATCTGGGTGCTCGGCAAGCCGTGTCGCCAGCTCTCGGACACGCGGATGGCGCTCGGCACCTTCGAAGGCGGCTCGGCTGGGGAGTCTCCGACGCTCTGGCTTTGGGTCCGCGCGGCGCGGCGCTTCCTGCGCCGCGAAGCCGAAGACGTAGGTGAGCAGGATCCGGAGGGCGTCAACCGCTTCCCTGCCCTGCAAGCCGGCGCGCGCCAGGTGGGTCAGCGTTTCGTCTGCGAGCCGCGTCGCGTTCGGCCCGCGCGTCGGTCGTGAGAGGAAGATGGGAATGAGATCGGCGTGCGTCAGGAGCAGCGCACGCGTGGACCGCATCAGGCGGAGCAGACCGTCCCGCCATGTCTCCTGGTCGGGCACCGGCGAAACGAGGTCGGCGAGCAGCGCGTCAACCACCGCATCAACAACGGCCGATTTGTCCTCGAAGTGGCTGTAGATCGCGTTCGGGGCCACGCCCAGCCGCTCGGCGAGGCGGCGCATCGTCAGTCGCTCCATACCTCCTGCGCTCGTCAGGGCGCGCGCCGCCGCCAGGATCACTGCCGACTCGAGTCCAGCGCGCTGCCCGGGTCGGCGCGGCGCCATCGGCGACCGCCGAGACGCCTCCGGTCCTGAGTATCGCGCCCGGTGGTCCTGCATTCCTGGGACTGTACATCGTCTGCTGAACGCTGTACAGTTCATCGAGTTGGACACAGTACAATAGGAGGGAAGTTGTATATGGGGCAAGAAGTTGTGCTCTTCCATTCGGCCTTGGGGTTGACGCCGTCGGTCAGGGCCTTCGCGGACAACCTGCGGAAAGCTGGGCATGTCGTTCACACGCCCGACCTGTTCAATGGCGAGGTGTTCGAAGACCTCGATGAGGGGATCCGCAAGCGTGACGCGCTTGGCATCGGGGAGCTCATCGGCCGTGCGCAGGCCGCCGTGGCCGATCTGCCGGCCGCGATCGTGCTGGCAGGCTCCTCGATGGGAACAGGAGCGGCCGAATTCCTGGCGGCAACGCGTCCCGGGGCCAGGGCGGCGATCCTGATGCACGGTGCCTTTGACCCGGCCGCATTCGGGATCGATTCGTGGCCGACCGTGCCCGTCGAGGTGCACTACTCAGCGCTTGATCCGCGGATTGAGGTTGATCAGATCGACGCCTTCGCGGAGGCGGTCCGCTCCGTCGGCGTGGCGGTCCAGGTGCACGTGTACGAGCGCGGCGGCCACCTCTTCGAGGACCCGGCCTGCATCGGTTATGACGGCCGGTCGGCTCAGCTGATGCTTGAGCGCGTGCTTGGGTTCCTGGCAGGGCTATTGGGCGACTCGCACTCTTTGAGGACTTGACTCTCGTCTAGCCCGCCTACAGCGGTGGCGCGGACCGGGAGGCCCGCAACAGCCCGATCCCGAGGGTGAGCACCCCACCCACGAGGAAGAGCGCACCCACCCAGACCAGGTTGATCAGCACGTTCGGCTGCGTCGCATCCGGGTCCAGGACCGCCAGGAAGAAGCCCGCCGACATGAGGATCGCCGCGACCGGAACGCCGTCCCGGGCCAGCCACAGCCACCGCCCGGACAGGTTCGCCTCGTCGACATAGCGCAGCAGCACGAGGGCCAGAATGAGCAGGACTGCGGCATGGGCGTGACCGGCTCGGAACAGGGCCTGGCGCAGCGGGTTGTCGACATAGTCGGGATCCTGGCCAAGGATCATCGACAGCAGAGCGGCGCCGCCGAAGGCCACGGTCGGGATGAGGACGAGGATGATGCCGGCGAGCCGGCGAGACTCGCGGGTCATGACACGCCTACCGCGGTCACCGTTGTCAGTCTCGACTCTACGTTGGTCATGGCGTACCTCCCTTGTGAATGCCTTAATATGCTACTGTGTCATATGACTGTGGCATAAGGTACGATATGGCACAGTGGTATGTCAAGTGACAAGGAGAGAGCGGTGGCACATTGGCGAGCCCTGAACGCCACGGCGGCATCCCTGCTCGGGTTCCTGCACGAGGGGCCGATGAGTGGCTACGACCTGGCCTCGACGGCACAGCGAGTCATCGGCGATTTCTGGTCATTGACCCAGAGCCAGGTCTATCGCGAGTTGACACAGATGGCGGAGGCGGGGCTGGTGACCGCCGGCGAACGGGGCAGCCGCGATCGTCGGCCATACACCCTGACCGAGCCCGGGCGCGCGGCATTCGCCGAATGGGTCGTCCGCCCGCCGGCCCCGGAGACGATCCGTCACCCGCTCCTGCTGACGATCAGCTTCGGTCGGCACGTCGCGCCCGATCGGCTGGCCGCCTTCGTCCGCCAGCATCGCGAGGCGCACGCGGAGCGACTGCGCACGTACGAGCACCAGGCAAGCGGGATGGAGGCCGCCGGCGTGGTTGAGCACGAGCCGTTCTCCGCCGCCACGCTCGCCTTCGGGATCGCCTACGAACGGGCGGTGATGGACTGGTTCGCCGTGCTACCCGCGTCGATCATCGAACCACGGGAACAACGTCGCCCGACCGGGTAGATCGACTGCTGAGGTCGATGCCCTGATTCGGTCCGGGGCGCCCGGGACGGCCTGATCACCCGAACGCTCTATCCCGAGATCC
>JBKKDW010000151.1:0-12866 GCA_046708025.1 Candidatus Limnocylindrales bacterium | reverse complement strand
GTTCGAGGCTGGTGCCACGCGGCTGACTGACGGCGGAGTCTAGCGCGAATCCGCGTCGACGATCAGGCGTGGTCGGTCCGGAAGGCTCGCAGTGCCTCCAGGCGCGGGTCGATCGAGTCGTCGGGATGGTCGTGGCTGCCTTCATCGAGGCGCTCCCCACAGGCTGGGCACAGCCCAGGGCAGTCCAGCCGGCACAGCGGGGCAATCGGTTCGGCCAGCTGGAGCGCTTCGCGGACCGGTGTCTCGAGGTCGAGCTCGTGATTGTCGGTCAGCCGGGCAACGTCGGGTTCGTCGCCGGCGGGCTGCCGCTTGCCGGTGACGGGATCGAGGGAGGGCAGGGATTCCTCCTGGAAGCGGATATCGACCGCCAGCGCGATGGCGCGCAGGCAACGGCTGCATTCGAGGGCCAGGGCGGCGTGCAGGTCGGCGCCGGCCAGGATGCCCCGGTTGGTCCGGATCAGGCGGAAGCGTCCCTCGATCGGTTCGGCCAGGGCCAGGTCCGGGCCGAGGTCGATCCGCACCTCGTTGACCTCGCCGCTGCGCTCGGCTCCGGGATCGTCGGCGAGGAGTCCGGCGCCGTTCCAGGCGAGCGGTCTGTCATGCGGCCCGTCGTGCGGCCGCCCCGTCACCGCGAAGCCTTCGACGGTTCGCCCG
Organism: Candidatus Limnocylindrales bacterium; assembly: GCA_046708025.1. Taxonomy (GTDB): domain Bacteria; phylum Chloroflexota; class Limnocylindria; order Limnocylindrales; family CSP1-4; genus SPCO01. The sequence goes on along the minus strand of JBKKDW010000151.1, from coordinate 12,212 downwards.
CCTCCTCCTCCCAGAGTTCGTCGAGCGGTTCCCCCTCGCCCTCACCCATGCCGCTGCCATCGAGCGTCGCGCGCCGTTCGTCGAGGAGGGCGATTCCCTTCTTGATGCTCTGGAGCGTCTTCACCACGTCACCCTCCAGGCCGATCAGCACGCTCACCGCGTATTCATCGGCGCCCCGCCGGATCTCATCGGCGTCGGCCCGCGCGTCGGCGACGATCTGGCGGCTCAGCGCCTCGGCCGCGTGGGTCAGGCCGCGCTCGTCGATCAGGAAGGCCGCCTGCTCCTGGGCCTTGGCCACGATCCGCTCGGCTTCGTCCTGGGCCTTCTCGATGATTCGCTCGCCTTCGGCGTTGATCCGCTTGGCCGCCCGGACCTCCTCGGGAACGGCGACACGCAGCTCGTCGATCAGGCCGAGTGCCGCGTTCTGATCGAGCACGACGTTGGTCGTCAGTGGCAGCTTCTTGCCGTTGGCAATCAGCGACTCAAGACGCTCGACGAGAAAGATGATGTCGATGGGCGTGGGCCTCCTGGGTCGACCGGCTCGGAATCGGTCTGGCCGGCTCGATTATGGCACGCGCGACGGGAGTCAGCGGCCGTCGGTGACCCGGGCAAGGGCCGCCACAGCCGCGGCCGGGATCATCGATGAGACGTCACCGCCGAATGCGGCGATCTCCTTGACCAGGCTGGAACTGACGTAGCCGTTTGCGACCGAGGTCATGAAGAAGACCGTATCCACGCCCGGCGCGAGCACCCGATTGTTGTGGGCAAGCTGCATCTCGGTCTCAAAGTCGCTGATGGCGCGCAGGCCGCGAACGATCGAGCCGGCGGCGCGTGCCCGGCACAGTTCGATCGTCAGGCCGTCGAAGGATTCGACCTCGATCCGGGCGGGCGGTGCGCCGACCGCGCCGAGCGCGTCGCGGATCACCCGGATGCGCGTCTCGACATCGAGGAGCGGGGCCTTGCGCGGATTGGCCAGCACGGCCACGATCACCGTGTCGAACACGTTTGCGGCGCGCTCGATGATGTCGAGGTGGCCGTTGGTGATCGGATCGAATGAGCCGGGATAGACCGCGACGCTGTTCATCGATCCTCCTGGTGCCGGTAGAACGTCAACGCCGTCTCGCCGAAACGGCGTTCGCGCTCGGATGCTAGCAGCCCGAACCGCACCGGCGGTCGGTCACGCCAGAAGTGCTTGGCGACCACGCGCGCGCCGGGCGCGAGATGCGCGGCAAGTGATTCGAGCGTGGCGACCAGGAGGCCGGGATCCGCGTACGGCGGGTCGACGAAGACAATATCGTCGGGCGGACTCGCCGCGGCGCGACCGGGGCTGCCCAGCCAGGTCAGGACGTCGGCGGTGACGATGCGCGCGCGATCGCCGGAAAGGTGGGTCCGGTCGAGGTTCGCGGCGATCATCCTGGCCGCGCCCGTGTCACGCTCCACGAACGTCACGTGGCCGGCGCCGCGCGACAGCGCCTCGATCCCGGCGGCGCCGCTGCCCGCGAACAGATCAAGGATGCGGGCGCCGGGCAGGTCGGGGTCGAGGATCGCAAAGAGGGTCTGCTTTACCCGGTCGCCCAGCGGTCGCGTGGCAGCCCCCGGGGCATCGAGCCGGATTCCGCGAGCGCTGCCGGCAATCACCCGTCCGGCGTCAGCCATGCCGAGTCACACGCCGCTCGCCGGTTCCGCGGCGGCGACCCTGCGCAGCCACCCAGACTCGAGCTCCGCGGCCAGCGCCGGGTGGGGCGGGACCAGCTGCCCGTTCGCGTCGAGCAACTGCTCGGCATGAGCGCGGGCCCGGACCGCGAGCTCACGGTGGGCCGCCACCTGGAGCGAGGCGACGCGGAGGCGGGGGAAGCCGCTCTGGGCGTGGCCCAGGACGTCGCCCTCCTTGCGCAGCTGGAAGTCCGTCTCGGCCAGGGCAAACCCGTCGTGAGTCTCGGCGACCGCCTTGAGGCGGGCCCTGGCAACCTCGTCGCTGGAGTCCGAGACGAGCACGCAGAACGACTCGACGGAGCCGCGGCCGACTCGCCCGCGCAACTGGTGGAGCTGGGCCAGGCCGAACCGGTCCGCCCCCTGGATGACCATCATCGTCGCCGCGGGCACGTCCACCCCGACTTCCACGACCGTCGTCCCGACCAGGACGTCGAGCTGCCCGTCCCGGAATCGAGTCATCTCGGCGTCTCGCTCGGATGCCTTCATGCGGCCGTGAACCATGCCCACCCGGAGCGGATCGAGCAGGGCGCTCAGGCGCATCGCCTCGCTCTCCGCGGCCACCGCGCCGTCGGATTCGTCGGCACCCTCCTCGATGAGCGGGACGACCACGAAGGTCCGGTGGCCGAGTGCGGCTTCCTGGCGAACCTTGCGCCAGGTGCCCTCCAGGTCGGTCGGCCGCTTCCTGCCCGTTCGAATCTGGACCCGTCCGGCCGGCGCCGTGCGCAGGTCGGAGACGTCGAGGTCGGCGTAGAGGACCTGGCCGAGCGTGCGCGGGATCGGCGTCGCGGTCATCAGCAGGACGTGAGGCGAGCGGCCGCCAGCCTTGGCTTCGAGCTGGCCACGCTGGTCCACCCCGAAGCGATGCTGCTCGTCGATCACGACGAGACCCAGGTCGGCGAACGAGACCGCGTCCTGGATGAGCGCGTGCGTGCCGACGACGATGAGCGCCTGGCCTGACGCGATCGCCTCGAGGGCCTTCGCCTTCACGTCCGACCTGAGCGAGCCGGTCAGCAGCGTCACGCCCAGCCCAACGCCCTCGAGCAGGGCGCCGACCGTTTCGAGGTGCTGGCGCGCCAGCAAGTCCGTCGGTGCGAGCAGGGCGCCCTGGAGCCCGGCCCGGGCGGTCGCGGCAAGGCCGTATGCCGCCACCGCGGTCTTGCCCGACCCCACGTCACCCTGGAGCAGCCGGAGCATCGGCGTCGGCCGGGCGAGATCGACCCGGATCGCGTCCATCGCCGAGACCTGGTCCGCGGTCAGGTCCACCGGCTGGCCGACCCGCGCCCCGATCGCGTCCACGAGCGCCGTCCTGACCGCATCGTCCGCCGCGCGATCCAGGGTCACGACGGGGGCGGCGTCACGGACCCGCTGGCGACGGCGCTGGACCATCCCGACCTGGAGGGCGAGGAGCTCGTCGAACGCAAGCCGGCGTAGCGCGGCGTCCCGTCCCTCGAACGACTCCGGGTAATGCGCCTCCTCGACCGCCCGCTCAATCGGGACCAGCCCCTCCTCGCGAATGATCGGCGCCGGCAGGTACTCCGGATAGGCTTGCCCGACCCGGTCGAGCGCCTCGCGGATGGCGGTCCGGAGGCGGGCGGCGGTCAGACCCGCGGTGAGCGGGTAGACCGGCACGATTCGACCGGCATGGAGGACTTCGGCCTGGTCGGTCACGACCTGGAACTCGGGATTATCGAAGGTCAGCCGGCGGCCGAAGTGCTTGATCTTCCCGGACACCACGACCTCGCCGCCGACCGGCAGACGGCGCTCGATGAAGCGCCGGCCGAACCAGGTCGCATCGATGCTGCCGGTATCGTCCTCGAGCCGCGCGATCGTGCGCTGGATCCGGCCCCGGTACCCGGGCTCGACGCGCACGTTGCCCACGGTCGCCTGGACCGACACGACGGTTCCGTCCGGGTCCATGAACAGGTCGCCCAACTTGCGCATCTCGCGCAGGTCGTCGTAGCGGCGGGGCAGATGGAAGAGCAGGTCACGGACCGTGTAGAAGTCGAGCCGGATCCCGGCTCGGCGAAGGAGGGCGCCGGCGGCCAGTCCCGATTTCGCCAGGGGCGTGGACAGGAGTTCGACCGGATCGGTCGGGACGGGCGGCTGGATCGTCGCCTTGGCCATGCCTACTCGGCGGCGATCAGGTACCGGTAGAACGGCTGGCCGCCGTGCCGCACCTCGACGTCGACCCCAGCCAGGATCGACCCGATTCGACGGGCCATGCCCTCGGCTTCCTTCAGATCGGCCCCATCGCCGTAGAAGATCGTGATCAGCTCGATTCCGGCCTGGAACGTGGCGACCGCCGCCAGGACGCACTTCTCGCGGTCGCTGTGGGCGGCCACGAGGCCGTCGTCCGGATCGAGCGCAATCGTCTGCCCACGCTTCACCTTGCGCCCGCCAATCGTCGCGTCGCGGACGGCCTCGGTGACGACCACCGTCTGGATCGCCCGGGCGGCCTCGATCATCGGGACGGTGTTGGCCGTCGCATCCAGGCTCGGATCGAGCGACAGGAGTGCGGCGAACCCCTCGGCGGCATTGCGTGTCGGCACCACCACGACCGTCCGCTCGGTCATCGACGCGACCTGGCGAGCCGCCAGGACCACGTTCGGATTGTTTGGCAGGATCACGATCTCACGCGCCTCGACCGCCTGAATCGCCTCGAGCAGCTCGCCCGTGCTGGGATTGGCCGACTGACCGCCCTGGACGATGGCCGCGACCCCGAACTCGCGGAAGATCGCGGCCAGGCCGTCGCCGGCCACGACCGCCACCACCCCGAGGGCGGGCACAGGAGCCTCCGGTACCGCGGCCGCGGGCGCCGCAGCCGCCGTCGCAGGCGTGCCGGAGGGGGTCAGGCCGGTGAATGACGCGGCACGCGTTTCGCGCACGTCGCGCGCCTGGTTGTCGAGGTTCTCGACACTGATCCGGCTGAGGGTGCCGGTGGCCAGGCCGTAGCCGATGACCAGGTCGGGACGCTCGTTGTGGACGTGCACCTTCAGGGCTCGGGCATCGCCGGCGACCAGGACGGATTCGCCGATCGACTCCAGGTGGTCGCGGATGGCATCCACGTCCAGCGACCCCGTGCCATTGGGCTGGAGCAGGAACATCGTCTCGTAGCCGAAGCCTTCGTCGGCGCGGGCGACCAGGGTGGAGACCTTGGGCCCGGCGACGGCCTGCGATCGACTGCGGACGGCGCCGGCCCCCGAGCTCCCGGCCAGGTGCAGCAGGGCGCCCTGGAAGAGCCGGTAGAGGCCCTGTCCGCCGGAGTCGACCACGCCAGCTTCTCGCAGGATGGCGAGCAGGCTGGGCGTCCGGGCGACTGATCGCTCCGCGGCATCGAGAGTCACGCCAAGGACCGACTCGATGTCGGCATCACGCTCGGCCGCGTTGACGGCCGCGGCGGCGGACTCGCGGATGACAGTCAGGATCGTGCCCTCAACCGGCTTGGCCACGGCGCCATAGGCGGTCCGGGCGCCCTCGGAGAGGGCGTGGGCGAGGTCCAGCCCATTGAAGCGGGCCTTGCCGCCGAGCCCCTCAGCCATGCCTCGGAAGATCTGGCTGGTGATCACCCCCGAGTTGCCGCGAGCGCCCATCAGCGCACCGAAGCTGATCGCCGCCGCGATCCGTTCGGCCGGCTGGCCGGCGACCGCCTCCGCCTCGTCGAGCGCCGCGCGCACGGTCGCGAGCATGTTCGAGCCGGTGTCGCCATCGGGGACCGGGTAGACGTTGAGCGCGTTGATCTCGTCCACATGCACTTCGAGGTTGGCGACCGCCGCCCGGAAGGCATCGAGCAGCCCGGCGCCGTCACAGGCGCGACGGGCCATCAGGCGACGTCCGTGCCGCTGTCCGCGAGGTCGCGCGGCCGAATCGCGCTGGGGTCTGCCGGAACGAGCATCGGGGGTGCGGAGCCGGCGGCGACCCGGAGACCCTCGACATGGATCGTCAGCCGCCGCACGTCGCGGTCGAGGCCTCGGCGAATCGCATAGCGCACCGCCGAGTCGACCTGCCGGGCGACCTCCGCGACCGGCACGCCATGGGCCACGGTCAGGTCGAGCTCGATCTCGAGGCCGTCATCGAGTCGGAGGCCGATACCGCGCTGGGTGAATCCCAGTCGACCGACCAGCCGTCCGATCGGGTCGGCGGCGAAGCCGGTCACTCCATACGAGCCGAGGGTGGCCGTGCGGATCAGGTCGAGGACCGCCCGGCGGGTGGCCAGGGAGCGGCCGGGTGTCGGGTTCGATGGCACGCGGCGCGGTCTCCTCGCTGGCTGATCGGACAGCGGCCGGCCGCGGCTGCCCAACGTGAATGCCCAGGTTGGCCCGGGCCGTGTGGTATTCTACCGCCCCGTTCGGGCTCCGCCGGGCTCGCACTCCCTTCACTCGAACCCCAGAGGACCACGCATGGCCCGCTCCTGCGCGATCTGCGGCAAGGCATCAATGGGCGGTTTCAACCCGCAGTCGTCGGGCATGAACCGCGTTCGAGCCCACCGTCGGATGCAGCCCAACCTTCAGCCGCTGGTCATCGTCCAGAAGGGCAGCCCGACCCGGGCGCTCGTCTGCACGCGCTGCCGGCGCACCCAGCTGAAGGCAGCCAAGTAGGGGTCGATTTCACCCTTACGGGTGGCTCGGCGGCGCGATGATCCCGCGCTCGCGGATGAAGGCTTCACGCCACGCCGCGGCCTGCCGCTGCCACTCCTGGCGTGCGACGGCGTGGCGTTCGGTCACGGTGGCCTCGACCATGGCCGGCACCAGGAGGTCGTAGTCGCGCACGCCGTCGGGATTCATCTGGCCGTCGCCGCGGAGCATGACGACCGGGATCCCACCCTGCTCGATCTCATCCATGAAGCGGTGGGCGATGTGCTTCGGTAGTGCGGTGAAGGTGACCATCCGATCGCGCGAGATGGGTGGCACGCCATTGTTGAGCTGGTACTGGTAGCCCTCGTCGGCGAGCGCCTTGATCAGTCGGACCTCCCGGCCCATGTCGCGACCCTTGGTGAACAGGGCCGATCCCACGACCAGGACGTCGACGCCCAGGCCGCCAGCGAACTCTGCTGTCTCGCGGTTGATCCCGCCGTCCACGTGGACCTCGCCACCGAAGCTCTTGTGGCTGAGCAGGTCGCGGGCGGGCAGCAGCTTGGTGCGCGCGACATCGCGCCGCAACGCCTGGCCGTCCGAGCCCGGTTCCACGGTCATGACCAGCACGATGTCCAGCATCGCCCGGTACGGCTGGAGGGCGCTGAGCGGTGTGTCCGGGCGCACGGCCAGGCCAGCCGCCCGTCCCGCCGCACGTATCCGACCCAGGATCGGGGCGATCTCCTCGGTAATCTCGACGTGGATGGTGACCGAGTCGCAGCCAGCCTCCAGGTACGCATCGAGGTAGCGGCCTGGCTCATCGATCATGAGGTGCGCATCGAGCGGCATCTGTGTCCGCGTGCGCAGGTGCTTGATCGTCTTCGCGCCAAAGGTCAGGTTCGGCGCGAAGTGGCCATCCATCACGTCGAGGTGGATCCGGTCGGCGCCGGCCGCATGAAGGCGCCGGACGGCGTAGGCGAGGTTGGACAGGTCGGCATCGAGGATACTGACCGCGACCCGGGCCCGGCCCGTGGACACCGCCTCAGTCCCCCAATCCGGCCGGCGCCGGATCGGGGCTGCGCTCGCCGCGCAGGGCGGCGGCGCTTTCGGCCACGAGGCGGGCCCGCCGGCGGGCTACGGCCCGCGCCGGCGGTTCGCCGGAGCGCTCGGCGGCGAGCTGGCCACACGCCGCACCGACTTCCTGGCCCCGGTTGCGGCGCACGGTAGTCTCGATCCCGGCCGCAACGAGGGTCGCAGCAAAGCGTTCAATGACCGGCATCGGGCTAGCCGTCCAGGGGGTGTGCGCCACCGAATTCATCGGGATCAGGTTGACGTGCGCGTGATCGCCGCGCAGCAGCTCGGCCATCGCCTCAGCGTCGGCGTCCGTGTCATTGATCCCGCCGATCATGGTCACCTCGTAGCTGATCCGTCGACCGGTCGCCCCGGCGTGTTCGCGGGCCGCCGCGACGACCTCGGCCACCGGCCAGCGGCGGTTGAGCGGCACGAGCACGTCGCGCAGGGGATCGCGGGCGGCATGCAAGGAGACGGCGAGGGTGAACTGCGGTCCCAGCGCGGTCAGCCGGCGGATGCCGGGCACGACCCCGGACGTGGAGACGGTGATGTGGCGCGCGCCCAGGCCGAATCGGCGTGGGTCGTTGAGCGCCGCAACGGCTTCCAGGACGCGGTCCAGGTTGAGCAGCGGTTCGCCCATGCCCATGAACACGATGTTGGTCAGGCGACGGCCGTCGGCGATCAGCCGTCGCGCCGCCGAGCGAACCTGGTCGACGATCTCGGCCGTCTGGAGGTCGCGACCAAAGCCCAGCTCGCCGGTCGCACAGAAGGGGCAGCCGACCGCGCAACCGGCCTGGCTGGAGATGCACAGGGTGTGCCGCTCGCGCGACCCGGACCGGGCCGGGTAGTGCATCAGGACCGACTCGATGAGCGTGCCGTCGCCCAGCCTGTGGAGCGCCTTCTCGGTCAAGCCGCCATCGGTCAGGCGCAGCTCGGTCTGGGCGACCGTGTCGAACCGAAACGCCGCAGCCAGCTGGCGCCGGACGCCGATCGGCAGCGTTGCGACCTCCTCGAGGGCGGCGACCGTGCCGGCCCAGACCGCGGTGGCGATCTGCCTGGCGCGATAGGCCGGTTCGCCGCGCTCGGCCAGCCAGGCCACGAGGACGTCCCGGTCGACGCCGGACAGCCCCGGGCGGTCATCCGAAGTGGGTGCACGGATCAACTCCATGGTCGGCATGCTAGCGCAGGCTGACGGCCAGCCCGACCAGGCCGGGCGCGCCACGCCGGAGCGACGCGGCGTCGGTGGCGCGACGACCGGCCAGCTGGGCCCGGGTCAGGCGGAGCCGGCCGTCGGCGGTCGTCAACGCCAGCCCGTCCCCGGACGCCACCAGCAGGCCCGGTCGATCCCCGGGTTCGGGGGGAGCAACCGCCGCCTCATGGACGATCAGGCGGCCCCCGGCGGTGTCGACGAAGCTGCCTGGCCACGGCAGGTGGGCTCGGACGTAGCGCTCCAGTTCCACGGCCGTCCTGGTCGGATCAAGTCGGCCATGCTCACGCTGGAGCGGCCTGGTCAAGGTGACGCCCGCGTCGGCCTGGGGTAGCGCCTGGATCGCCCCTGCCAGCCACGGGCCGAGCACTCGCCTGAGCAGCGCTGCACCGCGCCGGGCGGCTTCGATCTCGAGGGTGGCGCTGGTCTCGGTCCCGTCGAGGGCCCACGTCTCCTGGGCGACAATCGGACCCGTGTCGAGGCCCTCGTCCATCTCGATCAAGCTCACCGCCGCAATCGGATCACCGGACGCGATGGTGGCGGGAATCGGCGTGGCGCCGCGATGGCGCGGCAGCGCCGACGGATGCACGTTCAGGATGCCGTGAGCGGGCATCGCGAGGACTGAACCTGGCACGATCTGGCCGTAGTCGGCAAGCACGCCGAGGTCCGGCGCAAGTTCGGCCACCGTGGCCGTGGCGTCGGGCGCTCGCAGCCGGTCGGGCTGGAGGAGCGTCAGGTCGAGCTCCCGGGCGCGCCGCGCGACCGGGACCGGGCTGAGCACGGCCCGCCGTCCCCTCGGTCGGTCGGGACCCGAGACGACACCGACCAGGCGAATCTCGGGCGCTGCTGTCAGTGCGTTCAGGATCGGGACGGCGAAGGCGCCCGACCCGAAGAAGACCGTCCGGGCCGGTTCGCCAGCCGGGCGCCGATCCCCGCGCGAATCGCCCTTCACGCCAGCGCCGGCGTGCGCTCCTCGGCCCCTGTCCGTTCGCCGGTCTCATCATCACCGCTGCCGACGGCGATCAGCTCGTCCATCGAGTCGAGGTAGTCGATGTAGAGCTTGCCGTCGAGGTGGTCCAGCTCGTGCTGGAGGGCGCGACCGAGCAAGCCCGCGCCCGAGACCTTGATTCGCTTGCCGTGCCGGTCCTGGGCCGTGATCCAGACCCGCTCGCGCCGGGTGATATACGCCACGTAGCCCGGAATGGACAGGCAGCCTTCGAGGTCGCGGTCGTCGCCGGACGCGCGCACGATTCGTGGATTCACCAGTTCGTAGAGCTGGTGCTCCACCTCGACGACGCAGGCCTGCATCGCCTCGCCCAGTTGCGGTGCCGCAAGACCCACGCCCGGCGCGTCGCGCATGGTGTGGGCCAGATCGTCGAGCAGGCCGTGGAGGTACTTGCCGAAGCTGTCGACCGGCTTGCCCCTGAGGCGCAGACGCGCATCGCCGAGGAGCACGATCGGGCGAACGCTCATGGGCCGAGTATACCGGCGAGTGCGCTCAGTTCCGTTCGGGCTCGTCCGATGTCGCCGGCCCGTCGTCGCCGGGTGCGGGTGGAGTCGTCGGCCCGGCACTGCCAACCGAGGAGCGCAGGTCCGACGCCCATTCACGCGACTTCGCCGCGAGCTTGCCGCTGGCGTCGGCCGTCACCTCGCCTGCGCGCTTGGCGAGTGGTGCGGCCATGTCCGCGGCGATCGCGGTGAGCTCGGCCGCCCGGGCCGACAGCTCGCGCACGGTCGGCGCGGCTCGCTCGGTCAGCTCGTCGACCGCGTCCCGGACGGAATGCAGGATGCTCGCCGGGGTGAACGGACCGGCTCCTGCCGCGGCATCGGGCGGCGTCTCGTCTGTCCAGGTGAAGGTTTCATCCGCCTTGGGCTCGTCGCTCGGCGGCGGGTTGGACGATTCAGTCATGGTGTGCTCCTCGTGCTTGCTGGCCATCCATCGTCGCACGAACAGGGCGAACCGGTCATCTGAGGGCGGTCGCCGCTCGTCGCCGGTCAGAGCAGCGTCTCGGGGTCGACATCCACCGACCACGGAGGGTCCAGGCCGCCATCCAGCAGGGCCACCGGCTCCGCTCCGCGCAGGACCAGGTTCCAGCGCCAGCGATCGGCCCGCCGAGCGATGTACGCGGGCGCCGGCCCAACCACCGAGACCGCGCTGCCAAGTTCCGTCGCCCGCTGACGAAGTCGCTCCGCCATCGCCCGGGACTCGCGCTCGGCGGCGCCCGGATCGGCCAGGCCCAGGGTCAACTTGACCAGCCGCCCGAATGGTGGCGAACCAAACCGTTCGCGCATGGCCAGCTCCGCGTCGTAGAACGCGGCTCGCTGGCCGGTCGCCGCCGCCAGGATCGCCGGGTGCTCAGGCTGGTAGGTCTGGACGATCGCCCGGCCGGGCACGGTCCCCCTGCCCGCCCGACCGATGGCCTGGACCAGGAGCTGGTAGGTCCGCTCGGCGGCGCGCTCGTCGGGCAGGTTGAGCGCGACGTCCGAGGAAACGATCCCGACCAGCGTCACCGCTGGGATGTCGAGACCCTTGGCGACCAGGCTTGTCCCGACCAGGACGTCGAGACGGCCCTGCGCGAAGGCATCGATGACGCGCTCGGCTGCGCCCCGATGCTCGACGACATCCCGGTCGAGACGCCCGACCCGCAGGTCCGGGAAGGCGTCGCGGACCTCGCGCTCGACGCGCTCCGTCCCGCCGCCTAGGTAGCGGATGCGGGGCGACCCGCACGAGGGACAGCGCGACGCGAGCGGGGTCGCCCGGCCGCAATGGTGGCAGCGCAGGGTGGTGCCGGCCTGGTGATAGACGAGCGGACGCTCGCAGTCCGGGCAGGCCTGAACGTGGCCGCAGTCCCGGCACAACACCACCGATGCCGTCCCCCGCCGGTTGAGGACCAGGATCGCCTGATCGCCGGTGGCCGGGTCGAGCGTGGCAAGGGCGCCCGCCAGCGAGCGCGACAGGAGCCCGCGCTGACCGGCGGCAAGTTCCGCCCGGAGGTCGACCACATCCACGACCGGGGTATGGCCGGTCGGTCGGGTCGCCAGAACAACGCGATCGAATTCGCCCGCACGGGCCCGTCCGACGCTCTCGACGGCCGGCGTGGCCGACCCGAGCACGATCGCCGCGCCGGCAAGGCGGGCCAGCTGGACTGCGCTGTCCCGGGCCTGGAGCCTCGGCGTGCGATCGCTCTTGTAGGCGGACTCGTGCTCCTCGTCGACGATGATCAGACCGACATCGGCCAGCGGGGCGACGACCGCCAGGCGCGTCCCGACGACGATGTCCACGTCGCCGGCCCGGATCCGACGCCACTCGTCGGCGCGTTCTCCGTCACCCAGGCCCGAGTGCAACAGTGCCACGCGCGCGTCGAGGTCCGCCCGCAGGCGATCGACGAGCGGCAAGGCCAGCGCGATCTCGGGCACGAGGACAAGGGCCGGCCGGCCGGCCTGGAGGGTCGCCGCGATGACTTCGACGTAAATCGCCGTCTTGCCGCCGCCGGTCACCCCGTCGATCAGGAGCGGTCGCGGATCCCGGGCGGCGATCGCGCCCCGGACCCGGTCCACAGCCTGGGCCTGGGCCGGCAGGAGATCAGTGGCCGCCGGCCGACCGCCTCGTCCTCCGACAGGCCTGACGGCCAGCGGTCGGCGCGGCCGCTCGC
>JBKKDW010000150.1:0-5726 GCA_046708025.1 Candidatus Limnocylindrales bacterium | reverse complement strand
CGTGAAGGCCGTGGACACCCCGCACGAGGGCGACCACGAGCCGATCGTCGACGCTCAGAGGATCTCGAGCTGGACCGGCTCGCCGTCACGGGCGGCGGTCACCTTGAGCAGGGTCCGAAGCGCCTTGGCAACGCTGCCGTTGCGCCCGATCACCTTGCCCATATCGTCCTCGGCGACATGAAGTTCGATCACGGTCGCGCCGTCCTCGACCACGACCTCGACGGTCACGGCCGATGGGTCATCGACCAGCGACTTGGCAACGTACTCGACCAGATCCTTGGCTGCCATGGCGGCGGCTCCTACTTGGCGGCGGGCACGATGCCCGCCTGGCGGAAGAGGCGGAGCACCGTGTCCGATGGCTGGGCTCCCTTGGCCAGCCAGGCCTTCGCCGCTTCGGCATCAACCTGGAACTCGACCGGTTCGGTGCGCGGGTTGTAGTGTCCGAGGGTCTCGATGGACCGCCCGTCGCGAGCGCTGCGGCCATCGGCGACGACGACGCGATAGGTCGGCTGCTTGGTCGCGCCTACGCGCGTGAGCCGGATGCGAACTGCCATGTCCTCTTGGTTCCTCCGCTACTTGACCGTGACGATAATGGTCGAGCGGGTGACCTCGCCGTCCACCGAGTTCGACCCAACCAGTGCGTCGAACGGGCTGAGGAACGGCTTGTATTCCCGCTCGTATTCGGCTCGATCGGCCGGATCGGAGTCGGCCAGCCCGGCCTCGATCAGCTCGCGAATGGCGGACAGATCGGCGAACGCGATGCCGGTCCCCTGGCCGACCCGGCCGGCCAGTGCCTTGTACCGATCGTTCGACGCGATCGATGTTGCGGCGGTGGTGTCCAGGACGTGCCGGACGAAGCCCGGACCCGAGCCGATCACGACGACTTGATCGGTGATCGCGTAGGCGAGCTCCGCGCGGCCGGTCGGCAGCCCGCCGCTTCCGAGCACCTCCGGCGGGATCCCCGCCTGGCCAACCAGGTTGTCGAGCTCACCCAGGTCCACGATGGTGATCGTGCTGCCCGCATAGGCCTCGTCCCTGACGCTCACGCCCAGGGCGACGCCGCCGAGCGAGACCACGGCCCGCAAGCTGGTGAACAGGCGGTCCGCGGCGGCGCGATCGGTCGGGACGATGACCAGCCCGCCCTCAAGCGCATCGTCGGCCCGGGTCACGGTGATCCCGAGGTCGCCGATCCAGCCGATGGCCGCTTCCGTGCCGCCCAGGATGCCGATTGCCTGGTCGATCGCGTCGATCGTCGGCTTCAGGCTGGGCTCCGAGCGGTACGTCGCCAGGGTGTCGAGAATTCCCTTGCCGTAGTCGTGGCTGATCGCCAGCGCAACGGCGCTGCTCGGGATGTGCTCGGCGAGGGCGGATAGGCGGTTGCCGCTCGCGCCCGGGGCCGCCTCGGACCTTGGCGTGACCGTCTCCATGACCATGGCGTCACCCTCGGCGCGCAGGGCGAACGCGGCCCAGTCGGGCACGAGGCCCAGCAGCGCCTCGCCGGGCAGGCCGCCGCCGCCGATCTCGGACTCGCTCAGCTTGCTCGACCACTCGAGCACCGGGCGCAGCGCGACGTAGACGAAGCCGATGTGGTCACCGGTGGTCGATTCGAGCGCTGCCTTCGGCTCGGCTTGCGCGGCGAACCCGCTGCTGCCGTTGGTGTCGATCGCCGCCTTGACCGAGGCCACGTCGCCGACGACCACAACCTTGCCACCGAGCAGCGCGTAGGCGCCGGGTTGTTCGTCAGCTGCGCTGAACAGGGTCAACGTGGTGCCACCGTGGGTCTCGGTGGAGGTGTTCGCGCCGGCTTCGGCGAGGGCCGATTCGAACCAGGCCCGGGCGACCGATTCATCCTTGACCGAGACGAGCAGGAGGAACCGCGCGCTTTGGATCGCCGCCTCATCCCCGCCCGACAGCACGCTCGGATCGGGCAGTGCGCCGACGCTGAAGGCGAGCTCACCCCCAAACCACGGCTTGATGTCCGTGCTGAATGACCGGCTGCCCTCCGAGGCCATGCCGATCAGGCGGTCGAGGACCTCGTCGATCTTGGTCTCGAGGGTGGACTGGTCGGCGAAGCCCGGGAACTTCGAGAGGAAGCCGCCGAGGTTGGCGCGCTGGTCGCCAGGAAGATCAAGCCGAACCGTGCCATACATGATCGAGTCGTCCGGGACGTAGCCAAGAACCGCGGCGCTGGGCGCCCGGCCAGTCAACTGGCTCAGGACCAGCACGGATGCGACAATGACGACGGCCACGATGCCCAGGGCGATCGGCCAGCGATAGCGCCCGCCGCGCGGGGCAACCTCGTGCGTCTCGACCTGCGACCCCAGGACGTTCGGGTCAGGGATCGGCGCGGTCGTCGTGGGATCGAGATCGGTCACGGCGGGTTGCCCTCCTGCCGGCTCAGCGCCGGCCCGTCAGCGCCCCGAGGGCGGCCCGCTTGCCGCCTCCGGAAAGCTGCTTCATCAGCTTCTGCATCTCGCCAAATTGCTTGACGAGGCGATTGACATCGGGCAGGGCCGTCCCGGATCCGGCGGCGATCCGGCGACGACGCGAGCCGTTGAGGATGTTGGGATCGCGCCGCTCGGCGCCGGTCATGGCCCGGATGATCGCCTCGGTTCGCTTGAGGTCGCCGCGGTCGACGGCCGCCTGCGCCTCGCCGGCGAGGTTGCCCATGCCCGGGATCATCGACATGACCTGCCCGAGCGGGCCCATCTTCTGCATCTGCTGCATCGACTCAAGCATGTCGTCGAGGGTGAAGGACGCCTTGCGCAGCTTCTCCTCGAGCCTGGCGGCCTGGGTCTGGTCGACCACTTCCTGGGCGCGCTCGACGAGGGTCAGGATGTCACCCATGCCCAGGATCCGGCCGGCCAGCCGGTCCGGATGGAAGAGTTCCAGGGCATCGGTCTTCTCGCCCGTCCCCAGGAACTTGACCGGGATGCCGGTGACGGCGGAGATGGAGAGGGCAGCGCCGCCGCGGGCGTCACCGTCGATCTTGGTCAGGATCAGGCCACTGACCGGGACCGCCGCGGCGAACGCCTGCGCGACCGAGACGGCTTCCTGGCCGGTCATCGCATCGACCACGAGCAGGGTCTCGACCGGTTTGACGGCCGCGTTCAGGGCGGCGATCTCGGCCATGAGCTGCTCATCGAGCGACAGGCGACCGGCCGTGTCGAGGATGACGACGTCGCGTACCTGGCGCCGGGCCGCCTCAACACCGCCCCTGGCGATCTCGACGACCGACGTCCCGGCGGGCGCCCGGAACACCGGGATGTCCAGGCTCTTGCCGAGCGTCTGGAGCTGATCCGCGGCCGCCGGGCGGTACGGATCGGCGGCCACCAGCAGCGGCCGGCGACCGAGCTTCACGATGTGCCGGGCGAGCTTGGCGCTGGAGGTTGTCTTGCCCGAGCCCTGCAGGCCGACCAGGGCCACGACTGCGGGATTGCCGCTCAGGCGGAAGGTCCGATCACCGGCCGAAAGGAGCTCGACGAGTTCGTCGTTGACGATCTTGACCACCTGCTGGCCGGCCGACAGGCTGCCCAGCACCTCGTGTCCGGTGGCTCGCGCGCGGACCCGGGCGATGAAATCCTTGACGACCTTGAAGTTGACGTCGGCCTCGAGTAATGCCAGGCGCACGTCGCGCATGGCGGCATCCACATCGGCCTCGCTGATCCGGCCACGGCCGGTCAGGTCGCCGAGGGTCTTGCGCAGCCGCTCGCTCAACGTGTCGAACATGGTCCGGGTGGGGCTCCGTCGGGTGGTTGACCGGATCGGCGGACGCCCGAGCCGGGTGGTGCGCGAGTTCTGACGCACCGAGGCTTTCTGAGTCTAGCGCAGGCCGACGCGAGCCGTCGGCCGCCACCTGATGGGTCCGACGGCAAGCGCCGTTCAGGCGAACAGTGCCGCCACGAACGCGTCCGGGTCGAACGGGATCAGGTCGGCGATGCCCTCGCCCACCCCAACGAAGCGGACGGGCACCTTGAGCGCGTCCTCGATGGCGAAGACGATCCCGCCCTTGGCGCTCGAATCGAGCTTGGTCAGCACGATCCCGGTCAGCCCGACGGCCGCATGGAAGGCCTTCGCCTGGGCCAGCCCATTCTGACCCGTCGTGGCGTCGAGCACGAACAGGATCTCCGGCTTGGCGCCGGGCAGCCGCTTGTCGACAATGCGGCGGACCTTGGCCAGTTCGTCCATCAGGTTCGAACGCGTGTGCAGCCGGCCCGCGGTATCGGCAATGACCAGGTCGGCGTGACGGGCGACGGCGGCATCGAGTGCGTCATACACGACCGCGCCTGGATCGGCTCCCGGCGCGTGCGCCACAACCGGCACGCCCGACCGGTCCGCCCAGATCCGGAGCTGCTCCGTGGCGGCGGCCCGGAACGTATCGGCGGCGGCCAGGATGATCGAGCGGCCCTCAGCCTGGTAGCGACTCGCCAGCTTGCCGATGGTCGTCGTCTTGCCGGTCCCGTTGACGCCGACCACCAGCACGACGGCCGGACCGTCGCCAACAGCCGGCCGAGGGGTCCAGGCAACGTCGCGCGGAGTGAGCAGCGCGGCGAGCTCCGCCCGGATGGCGGCTTCCGGGCCGTCGCGATCGCGCCGCGAGCGGGCCCGTTCGACGAGGTCGATCGCCAGCGCTGCTCCGACGTCACCGGCGATCAGGGTCTCCTCCACGTCGTCCCACGACGGCCCGCCGGCCTCGACCCCGCCGAGCAGGCCGCGGAGGCGCGACATGAAGCCGCCCCGGGTGCGTTGGAGCCCGGCCTCAAGGCCGGCCACCGGGGTCGGATCGTCGAAGTCGACCGGATCCGGCTCCCAGCTCGGCTGCGCGGGCGCGGCCTCGTGCCACTCGGACGGAGGCTCGTCCGATTCGGGCTGCGCCTCGTCCGACTCGGCTACAGTCGGCTGGTCCTGGTGACGTCGCCAGAAGGACATGTTCGGGTCAGCCTAGCCCGCCGGTGCGAGCTCTGTTCGATCGCGTCCCGCCAGAGCCTGGGCCTCGTCCAGCCGGAGGCTGATCACGCGGCTGACTGAATCGTCGCCGGAGGTGACGCCGTAGAGCGCGTCGGCCGCTTCGATCGTGCCCCGGTTGTGGGTGATGACGATGAACTGGGTCCGGTGCGCCAGGCTGCGCAAGGCGTCGGCAAAGCGTCCGATGTTGGCCTCATCGAGCGCCGCGTCGACCTCATCGAGGACGCAGAACGGGACGGGCCGAACCTCCAGCATCGCGAACAGCAGGGCGACCGCGGTCAACGCCCGCTCGCCTCCGGACAGCATCGCCAGGGCCTGCGGCTTCTTGCCCGGTGGCCTGGCCACGATCTCGATCCCGCTCGAACCGATGTCGGACGGGTTGGTCAGCGTCAACCGGGCGAAGCCGCCGCCGAAGAGCTGCTCGAAGCGCTTCGCAAACGCGGCCTCCAGCGCACGGAACGTCGTTTGGAAGCGATCGCCGATCATCGTGTCAAGCTCGGCGATCAGCTCGCGCGTACGGGCAACGGCCGCGTGCAGATCCGCCGCCTGGGTTTCGAGCGTCTCCAGCCGCGCCTTGAGGGTCGCGTACTCGTCGAGTGCATCCGGATTCACCGCCCCGAGCTCGTGGAAGCGACGGCGCAGCTGACCGAGTCGCGACGCGCTCGGAGGCGGGTCAACCGGCGGCTGACTTGCCCAGATCGGGCTGACCAGCGCCAGCGCGCCCTCGAGCCGCGCCACTTCATCGGCGTCGGCCGCGTCCT
>JBKKDW010000149.1:0-13481 GCA_046708025.1 Candidatus Limnocylindrales bacterium | reverse complement strand
CTCGGTCACGATCCACGAGGACTGAAGGTTAAGGAATTTATACACTGAGACTTGCCAAAACCCTTGGAAAACGGCCCACCCTCGGGTAGGATATCCGTGCTGCTCAAACAGCCACGCTGCCCCAGCGACAAGGTCATGGGTAGGTAGGGTCAGGGTAGTCGGTGCAGCCGACGTGATAGATGCTCTTGACGCGCGGCGGAAGTGTTCGCTTCGGCGGATACCAATACCGGGACAGCATCGAAGCGGCTCCTTCGGGAGCCGCTTCGGCATTTCCGGGAGCGGCCGCTCACGCTGAGCTTCAGCGACCGGCAGCCGGACGGCCGATAGCGATACGCTCGCGCGGTGCCAGAGCTGCTTCGCCTCGCCGCGTTCACACTCGATCCAGCCGGCGGCAATCCGGCCGGGGTGTGGATCGGCTCTCAGCTGCCTGATTCTGTTGAGATGCAGCGGATCGCGACCGAGGTGGGCCATTCCGAGACCGCTTTCCTCGCCCCGGACGGGACCGGTCAGCCGGGCGCCTACCGGGTCCGCTACTTCAGCCCGGCCGCCGAGGTGCCATTTTGCGGTCACGCCACGATCGCCAGCGGGGTCGCCCTTGCGGAACGATCGGCTCGCGGTCGATTCCAGCTGACAACGAATGACGGCCTGGTGACCATCGATGCGAAACGAGGGGCGGACGGCCATCTTCGAGCGACCTTGACGTCAGTTCCGCCACGAGTCCGCGATGCCGAGCCGGACCTCCTTGCCGAGGCGTTGGCGGCGCTCGGGTGGACGCCCGGTGAGCTCGATCCGGCGCTGCCACCCGCGGTCGGCTATGCGGGCGTGTACCACCTCATCCTCGCTGCCGCCTCGTACGACACCCTGCACGCGCTGTCCTATGACTTCGACCGGCTCCGCTCGATCATGCTGGCCGCCGACCTGACCACGCTCCAGCTCGTCTGGCGGGAATCCGCCCACCGCTTCCGGGCGCGCGACCCGTTCCCGGTCGGCAACGTCGTCGAGGACCCTGCCACCGGCGCGGCGGCGGCCGCGTTCGGGGCCTACTTGCGCTGGCGCGGCGAACTTGTGCCACCGGCCCGGTTCACGATCAGCCAGGGCGTCGAGATGGGCCGGCCCAGCCTGATCGAGGTTGAGGTTCCGGACACCGACGGTGGGATCCGGGTGACCGGGACGGCTGTATCGCTCGACGCGAGTCGGGGACGTTCGGACCGGGAGTAGTGGTACTCCTGATGCCTTCTCGCTAAGACGTCCCGCCCGTAGCGTGGACGGGTGCTCGATCGACGCAGAATTGTCGTTCTGCTGCCCGCCGCCTTCCTCGCCGGTGCCGCGATCGTCGCGACGTTCGCTCAAGCTGACGCGATTGTCACGGGCGTCCTGGCGGCGGGGTCCGTCGGTATGGTTGTCGGCGTGCGGCTGGCAGGACTGGCAGGCAGCGGCTGGGTCACTGACCTGGCGACCGCCACCAGGGCGGTCGTCGACGGCAATACGGAGGCGCTCCCGGCTACCGGTACGTTCGGGCCACTCGCGTCGGTCGCCAGCTCGATCAGTGATATCGCCGAGGCCTTGCTGTCCGCTCAGCAAGCGGCGACCACCGACCGCCTCACCCAGGTCGCGAATCGCCCCACCCTCCTCGCGTTCCTGTTCGCCGAGGTCGAGCGCGTCACTCGCTATGGCCGTCCACTCTCGATTGCATTTGTCGATATCGATCATTTCAAGGCGGTGAACGACACCTACGGGCACGAGGCTGGAGACATCGTGCTGCAAGGCGTGGCCCAGGTCTTCAGGGATAGCACCCGCCAGTCGGATCTGGTCGCCCGCTACGGTGGCGAGGAGTTCGTGTTCGTCTTCCCGGAAACGACGGTCGACGAGGCGACGGCCGTCGCGGAGAAGGTCCGCCTCCTGGTCATGAAGGAACGCTTTACCGGTGCCGCCGAGCAGTGCGTGGTCTCGGTGTCCATCGGGATCGCCGGCGGGCAGGGTCAGCACCTCCGCGTCGACCAGTTGCTGCGCGACGCGGACGCCGCCATGTACTCGGCGAAGGCACTCGGACGGAACCAGACGTTCGTGTTCGCCGAGATCGATGACGACAATGCGCGCATTCCGCGGGCCCCGATCTCCGCCGCCGGACGAACGCGGGCCGCCGAAGTCGGCGAGCTCGCCCGTCACGCCGCCGAAGCCGCCCTCACCGCCATCGTGGATCCCCTGCCCCATTACCGCGGCAAGCCCTCGTCGCTCATCGCCGCGATCGCCGTGCAGATGGCCCGCGAGCTTGATCAGCCCGAGAAGGAGGTCCAGCGCGTCAGGATCGCATCGCTCCTCCATGACATCGGAAAGGTCGCGATCCCGGAGCAGATATTCGAGAAGCCAGGCCCGCTCAGCCCCGAGGAATGGGAGACTGTCGTCCAGCACCCGCGCATCGGGCAGGTGATCATCGAAGAGGTCGCGACCGTGCGCGACGCCGGCGCGATCATCCTGCACCATCACGAGCGATTCTCCGGCCACGGGTACCCGTTTGGCCTGCGCGGCACCGAGATTCCGCTGGGCGCCCGGATCGTCGCGATCGCCGATGCCTATGACGCCATGGTCCACGACCGACCGTATCGGGCCTCGATCGGGCATGACGCGGCGATCGCCGAGCTCCGCCGGCACGCGCAGCTCCAGTTCGACCCGGACCTAGTCTTGCTCTTCTGCGATCTCTTCAGTGCGGCCCCGCCGGTGCCCGATCCGTCACTCCTCATCACGCCTCCGAGGCAGATCATTCGGCTGCGGGGCGATCGCCGGCAGAGGTCAACGGCGTAGCCGTGGTCACGCTGCTGGGCGACCTCCGGCGGCGACTCCGATTGTCCGACCCGCCGGCTGCACACGTCGAGGAAACTTCCGAGCCCGAGCCGGCCCTCATCCAGGGGCGTGAGGTCGAGTTCGCAGCGTATGCGGAAGACTGCCGAGTCTTCGGCTTTATGCGCCTGACGGGCGACCGGATGTCGGACACGCTGAACGACGCCATCGAGTACCAGCTGACCGATGTGATGATCGTGCGGCTCGACGACGGGCTGGCCACTCAGGTGATGGACCTGAGCGTGAAGCGAGACGAGGTGCTGGCGGTGCGAGCGTCTGGCCCGCGCGGCGACCCCGCGCGCCGCAGCCGTCGCCGCCCGTTCCCGGTCACCATTCAGACAGGGCCGTACGTCATCCATGGCTACGTCCACGGGCTGCCGGGCGCCGACCCGCTCCAGCAGATCCGGCGCCGCAGGCCGATGGTGCCGCTCACCGAGGCCTGGATCGAGTATCGGTCGGGGGCTCAGAACCACCGTGCTCGGGTCGGCACGATCGTCGTGAACCACGAGCTGTGGGACTGGATCCGGTTGTCGCGCGACGAGGAGATCCAGCTGCCCGACCTTCCCGCAGAGACCAAACCGGATCCGCGCGCCAAGGATCTCACAGGGCACATCCGCCCCGAAGGGAGTGGCGGGTAGCCCAGATCCTGGTGGTGGATCGTGTCGTCGCCCCTCGCGATCGCAACCCGCGAACACTCTGGGCCGTGACGGGCGACGTGATCTTCGGCCGAACACCGCGTCGTTAGGTCGGCCCGTCGGAACGTCGCGGCTTGCTGACACCCTCACTTCGGGAGGTATACGCTATTCGTGAAGGCTCGAACGCGTCAGCCGTAGATCAGGAAAGGGGTTGGTATGGGAATCATCTCTTGGCTCGTCGTGGGAGCGATCGCCGGCTACCTCGCGGGCTTCCTGGTCAAAGGTGACGAGAGCCTCGGCGTCATTGGCCATATCGCGCTCGGGATCGTGGGCGGACTGATCGGCGGATTCCTCGCCGGCATCGTGAGCGGCGGCACCGACTACACGACCGGCATCAACATCACGACGATTGTCGTCGCCGTGATCGGGGCGATCATCGCCGTCGTGGGGTACAACGCGATCCGAGGTCGCAGTCGCACCGGCGGGGGGCCCATCTGACCCAGCGAGGAAGCACCGCGTCGTTCGCCGAGGGGACACGCGGGGTACCCGGTTTACGCTCCGGGTTGGTCCCCTAGCAGGCCGCGGACGTCTCCAGCCTCTAACAATTTCCATCGGGCACGAACGGACTGTCCACGACGAGCTGGCAAATTGCGCGTGCGGTAGCGTCCATGCCGTCCAGGGTGGACGAGATCGTCGTGAGTTTGCTATCCAACCCGTCGAGCCGCGCTTCGACCGCTGACAGGTCGGCACCGCCGGCCGGAGACTCCTCGACCTTCTGTCGGAGCCGCTCGATATCGACGCGAAGTGCAGCGATGTCGGCCTGGAGCGAGTCGACCGACGCCGCGCCATCGTTTCCGGTCGGCCCCGGGCGCAATGTTAGAGCCACTACCAACCCGAGGGTGACCAATCCGGCGATCAGCGCCGCATTGGCCGTCAGGTGGCCTCGTCGATCCATCTCAGTCCTCCGTTCGCGTGGAACTCAAGCCTAACGACGGTCTGGAAGTCTGGCGGCTCAGAGTTCTCCGAAATAGCAGGAGGCCAGGTGGCAGGCGGCCAAATCATGACTCTCGATTGAGCGCTGTCAGCCGGCCTGACCCGTCGCTTGCATGCCGATAGGTTGCCGGAATGAGACCGAGTATGATTTCGGCTCGGCCACGCACCAACCGAGCAGGTGTTTCCACATTCGGTTAGAGCGTCGGCTTCAGGTTTTGCGCTCGATCGATGGACAAGACCACCGCGCGCCTGTAGCTCAGTGGATAGAGCGTCGGCCTCCGGAGCCGGAACGCCTGAGCGTAGTGCTACCTGAGTGGGATCCGCTGCGAAACGGGTGGGGTTTTACGCTGTAACCTCGCGGCCTGATCAGCTCGAGGGCGACAGTCGCCCGCTCGAGACAGTCGACCTCAATGGTCGTTGGCTTGCGGTAGCCATGTCACCACAGATAAGGTCGATCGGCTTCGCGTTCGGCGAACGTCTTCGAAGTCGACCTCGAGGTCAGTGAGCGACCTCTATTCGTAGGCCTCGTCAGACTCCGCTCTCAGTTGCTGGGCCCGATGTCGAACGACTGCACGCCCTGGACGAGAACGGACGACTGGCTTCCGCCCGTGGCATCGATCGAACGGATCGTCCAAACGGCAGAGTCGCCGACCTCACGAACGAGGTACAGCAGCCGTCGACCGTCCGGCGTCCAGGCGACCGACCCCCCGAACACCAGCTCGCCGGTCTCCGTGCCCGTGTTCTGAGCTGCGCCCATCGCGCCCAGGATCATCGTTCTCTTCCCAGATGTCAGCTCCGAGAGGCGAGCGGTCGCCAGGTGATAGTTGTACAGCGTGTACGTTTCGGCGACCGGTGGTTCCGAACTGAAGTCGACCAGAAGGCCGAGGACCGCCACCCTCTCGCCGTCGGGCGAAAACTCCGGCCAGATGAGCTTGCCGTGCATGTTGGGATCCCCAGCGGACGGGTGCCCGACCGTGGAGGTCACGGGCCCACCTTGGGCATCGACGATCCCGAGGCAGGGCTCATCCACGCAGCCAACCCAGTCGCCTGAGATCGCGAGTCTGCGCCCATCACGTGACCAGTCAAGGGAAAAGACGTGGCCGCCCAGACTGTCCGTGAGCTCTTCGATCCGGCGGGTGCCCGACCCGTCGGCGGCCACCAGATACCACTCGCTTCGCCCAGCAACGATCGCCCACAGATCGATCAACCGACCGTCGGGAGACCACTGCGCCCACAGGTCTGGACGAATCCAGACCTCGCGTCTAGCGCTCGCGACTGACGTCAATTCTGGTGGCAGCGCGACCTCTCGGTCAGCGGAGGCATCCAGCCCGGCGATGACGAGCCGGGCCTCTGACTCGATCGACGTCTCGATGGCGTCCCGTGGAACATCGGCCGGACACGGCGCGATTGCGACCTTGGAACTGTCCGGCGACCACGAGACAGAGGGTCCGCAGCCGGCGCCAAGGGTGACGGTCCGAACCAGGGCACCATCCGCGGTCAGGAGGTCGACACCCGGAGTGAGGAATGCGCCGCCGACGTCACGGACGGCGGCGATGTGGCGCATGTCGGGCGACCAGGCAGCCGTGAGGTAACCAAACTTGACATCGTCGGCATCGCCGCTCGCGATCAAGGTCTGTCCACTCCCATCATCTGCGGCGACGAAGAGGTCGCCATCTCGCACGAAGACAATCCGCCCGGGGCCGTCGGGTGCCCGAACAAGCACCGACGGACGTGAACCAACGGCGACGGCGAGCGCCGCAAGGACGACGAGGGCAGCAATGAGGAGCAGCCATGCCACGCCTCGGTCGAGGCCGATCGGCAACAGCCGCCCGATGACGCTGCCACGCGTGGTCGAGGCCTTGGCGGCCCGAGCCGTCGCGAGCGGGTCGATCAAGCGGACGGCGGGCTCGGTGTAGGAGCGGGCGAGCGCCGTCAGGCGCGTGTCGAATGGGTCCATCGGGCTGTGCTCACTCATCGGCGAGATCCTCTCGAAGACGGGCCCGCAGGCGGTGGAGGCGGACGCGAACGCCCGATGCGCTCATGCCGACCTCCCGTCCGATCGCTTCCGACTCGAGGCCCGCCACGTAGCGCAGACCGATCAGGATCCGGTCCTTTGGATCGAGATGCGCGAGGGCGTTGCCGAGGTCGATCAAGGCCGCCCGGTCGGGCCCCGGCGAGCTTGTCGGGCCGCCCACGATCAGCTCGCGGACCGTCCGGCGGCGGCTGCTGCGGATCATCTGGCGGGCCTCGTTGGCGGCAACCGACATGAGCCACGGACGCAGCCTGGCCGGATCGCGAAGGGTGCCCAGACGGCGAAACGCGACGGCCCAAGCCGCTTGTACGGCGTCCTCCGCCAGATCGAGCGAGCCCGACACGAGGTAGGAGATGCGTGACATGTCTTCGTGGTGGGCGGCGACGATCCGAGCGAAGGCCACCTCGTCGCCGGCGATCGCGCGCTGGATGATCGTTCCGGCTGCCTCGCTCTCCATCGTCACGCTCTCCGCGATCATGAACTACAGATGCCGCGGCCCGGTCACGCGTTTCAAGCGGGGATCAGCGCGTGTCTACCCGGTCCCAACCTCTCGACGGTTGGCTCGGGCGTCGCGCGGTCCCGAGGATCAGGCGACTGGGTGGTCAACGGCCGGATAACATGGGCGACGACGCTGGTTATGCATAGCGCTTGCACTCGACTCTCCAACGTCAAAGGGTTTTACGCTCTACCCGAGCACGAAACCGCGCGCCTGTAGCTCAGTGGATAGAGCGTCGGCCTCCGGAGCCTGACGGCCTGAGCGTAGTGCTTGTCGAGTGGTGTCGCGAGCAAAACGAGCCGGGTTTTACGCTCTATCGAAGGCCGCCTCTGTAGCTCGCATATCTAGTCTGGACACAGGACCGAGCGCAGCGTGGCTCCGGGTCAACTCGTTCGGGAGGAGTCCCCGTTCGTCAAGCGGTGGCCGACATTTCTTGAGGGTTCTCGACCCTGGCTTGGCCAGCGTCTGGGGTGGTGTCAACTGGCACCACCTCTTGTAGGGTCTTACGCTTTGGAATTGACGCAGTAGGTTCGTAGTGGTAGGCCACAACCGACGCTGAGAAGTCATCGCCGGGACAGACAGACGCCAAGATGGCTGGGTGGGTGGGGCAATATGAACATCGTTTCCGGCTGGTTGGATAGCGGAGAGACTCGGGCTATCTGCCCTATAACCGTCTCATCAGGGAACCCCCTAGCCACACTCACGATGTGGCCGAACGCTGCTCGCATATCCGTGGCGAGGATCGTCACCCTCCTTCTCGTCGCTGTAACAGCCGTAACCCTTACGACCTCTGCTTCAGTGGGTTCGTTGGGCGCCAGGCTGATCTTGGCCGCGCTTTCCGGACCCAACGGAGACATGACTCGATTAGCCCCGCTGCCGGCGACGTCTTTGTCGCCCTCGGGCCATGAGACCAAGAGCGACCTCTCGAGCCTTCCAATTACGGCGCAAGCAACGATCTCCGGCGTTCTTGGGCGCAATGACCCGGCCTACCATGCGATCGCCACATCGGGTGGCTTCCGCAGCGAGAACCCAGCCCACGGCCTGACTGCCGACTTCGCCAGAAACGGAGTCTTGGTACACGCGAACGGAGTCTTGGTACACGCGGGCGCTGAGCGGTTTGGACTCACGCTACAGCGCATTGGACATGGCGAGGCACTCCATTCCGTCGCCGCAGCGGGGCCGACAGCGACGAAGAACCGGGTCGAGTATCGCCGCGGCGCGCTCACCGAGTGGTACGTGAATGGTCCTCTCGGCCTCGAGCAGGGCTTCACCGTGGCCGAGCCGCCTGCGCAGCGGACATCCGGCCCGCTCACCCTCGCCCTTACGCTCTCGGGAACTCTGCGCGCCTCGCTCGAGCCGGGCGCGACCGACCTCGAGTTGGCGCTCGAGGGCCAGCCGGCGGCGCTCCGCTACCGCGGGCTCGCCGCCTGGGACGCGACCGGGCAGGCGCTCCCGGCCTGGCTCGAGCTCGAGGGACGGACGCTGCTCGTACGCGTCGATGACGCCGGCGCCCGCTACCCGGTCACGATCGACCCCTTCCTCGAGCAGGCGAAGCTGACCGCCTCGGACGGGGATCTCGGCGACCGGCTCGGCGTCTCCGTCGCCGTGAGCGGCGACACGGTCGTCGTCGGGGCGTTCGACGACGACGTCGGCGCAAACGCCGACCAGGGCTCGGCCTACGTCTTCGTCAAGCCGGGGGCGGGCTGGGCGAACGCGACCGAGGCGGCGAAGCTGACCGCCTCAGACGGGGCGGCGGGCGACGGGCTCGGCGTCTCCGTGGCCGTCAGCGGCGACACGGTCTTCGTCGGCGCGTATCGGGACGACGTCGGCGCAAACGCCGACCAGGGCTCGGCCTACGTCTTCGTCAAGCCGGGGACGGGCTGGGCGAGCGCGACCGAGACGGCGAAGCTGACGGCCTCGGACGGGGCGGCTAGTGACTTTCTCGGCCAATCGGTCGCAGTCAGCGGCGACACGGTCGTCGCCGGGGCGTGGTCCGACGACTTCGGCGCGAACGCCAACCAGGGCTCGGCCTACGTCTTCGTCAAGCCGGGGGCGGGCTGGGCGAACGCGACCGAGACGGCGAAGCTGACCGCCTCAGACGGGGCGGCGGGCGACTGGCTCGGCCGCTCCGTGGCGGTCAGCGGCGACACGGTCTTCGTCGGCGCGTATCTGGACGACGTCGGCGCGAATGCCGATCAGGGCTCGGCCTACGTCTTCGTCGAGCAGCCTGACGACGCGACGGCGCCGACGACGACGATCGCGCTTGCTCCGCCGACACCGGACGGACAGAACGGCTGGTACGTCTCGGACGTCCACCTCACGGTCACCGCCGCGGACAACGCCGGCGGCTCGGGCATCGCCGAGACCCGTTGCGTCCTCGATCCTGCGAGCGCGCCCGCCACGTTCGACGACATCCCCGCCGGCTGCGCCTACACGGGCGCAGGCGCCGGCGTGACGGCCGACGGCGAGCACACCGTCTACGCGGCGAGCGCCGACGACGCCGGGAACAAGGAGACGCCGGTGAGCGCGAGCTTCATGATCGACCAGACGGATCCGACCGTGACGTGCGACGTGTCCTCCCCAGGGCCGACCTTCCTGCTCCTGGGCTCCGGCGGGAGCGTCTTCGCGACTGTGACCGACGTCACATCCGGCCCGGCGGCGGGAAGCGAGTCCGCGGGAGCGAACGTGGCAACGGTCGGCAACAAGACGGTCTCGCTCATCGGGGAGGACGAAGCGGGCAATTCTACCATTGTCAGCTGCCCCTACCGGGTGAGCTACCGCTTCCTCGGCTTCCAGAACCTCAAATCGAGCTACAAGCAAAACCAGACGATTCCGGTCAAGTTCATGCTCGCGGACGCAGCCGGAACGGCGATCCCCGACGCAGATGCGCAAGCGCTGCTCACTCCCTGCCGGGTCAAGGTCACCCTCGACGCCGTCGAGCAGGTCGGCTGTGCGAGCTACAACGCGAGCACCAACACGTTCCAATACAACCTGAAGACGTCGAAGAGTCTTGCCGTCGGCCCCCACGCGCTCGCGATCAAGGTAAGCGCACCCGACGGCAGTGGCGTTGTCAACATAGACGGCACCACGATCACGATCACGAATTAGTCGCACCCTCGCCGAGGGAGTGCCCGTGAGTTCTCGTCCTCGGCTCGGGCATCCAGGGCCGGGGATAGGCATCTGCGGTGGTTTACGCTCGATGAGCGTTGCGCTCAGCCTGACCGGTATGATCTGCCCCTGTGTACACGGCAAAATGGCGGCGAGCGAGCCGCTCGCCGGGGTTCTACGGTCTATCCGAGCGTGAAACCCGTCGTACCCCGCGCGCCTGTAGCTCAGTGGATAGAGCGTCGGCCTCCGGAGCCGAAGGTCGCAGGTTCGAATCCTGTCGGGCGCGCCAAAGCAACCTTGGTGGGCAGCGCAAGCGCCAGGCCGTGGGCATAGGCCGACGAAGTGAGTCTCACCGACACGATCCTCCTCCCTGTGACGACAATCTGGTCGTAGATGGCGTGGAGCACGTCCGCCTTCGCCGGGGTGTGGAATTCGCGTGTGGGTCCCCCCGGTCAGGCTCCGACGCACCCTTGGTCGAGTTGCACGACCGACAGAGCACGGCGCAGTTGGCGATGTCGAGGGGCGGGCCACCGGCTGCGAGCGGCACGACGTGATCGACCGTCAGGTCACTGGCCGGATGGGCGGCACGCTGGTATGCCGGGCACCAGTTGCCGTGCTGACCGCGCCAGGCCCGCAGTACTCGCGCACTCAGGCGCTGCCACGCCCGTGTGCTGTACAGCGCGTTGTGACGACTGCGGTTCGACTGCCGAGCGTGGGTGGTGCAGCGACCACCCGTCCGGCTGGTCAGAACGCCGCAAGCCGTGCAGAGCTTCACGGCCCACACCGCCCCTGTGCGGTGTCGGATATGACGCTGGTGACGCTCGAATGCACGCCCGTCGACATCGCGATGAGCGTGATTGGCGAGGGCGGTGGGGTCTATTCCGCTCGGGTGCTACGCCTCGGGAGCCAGGGGCACGTCCGGGTCTCGCTGCCGCTGCTTGGACACACAAGCTGACAGATGACCGTCAGCGCCCTCCTTCTCCCGAACCCGTGACGGGCTCGCGCAAAAGTGCCGGAGCCGCCTCAGCCAGGCAGCCGCCGGAACACGAGGAGCGCCAGGTCGTCTGCTGGCTCGGCATCGCCCTGGAACCCGAGCACGGACTGGATTACCGCACGGCACGTTTCCACGGCGGCCGCGTGATGGGTATCGCCGGCCAAGCGCCGGAACCGCTCCGTCCCGAACCGCGAACCGTCCGCTGACGCGGCGTCGGTGATGCCATCGGTGTAGAGCAGCAGCCGGTCGCCGAGCTGCAGCTCAACCGTCTCGGCGGTCAGGTCCAGGCGTCCGAACATGCCAACGAGCGGGCCGCCGCCCTCGACCCAGCGCGGCGCCGAGCCATCGCCGGGAACGAGAAGCGGCATATCGTGGCCCGCATTGGCGAAGGTGAAGACCCCGGTGTCGAGATCCAGCACGCCGGCGAGAATCGTCACGAACAGACCGGTCCGGCGCTCGTCCACGAGGATCCGGTTCGTCGACTCGAGCGCAGCGACCGGGTCTGCCGATCGATCGAGCGCGGAGCGCATCACCGGCCGGACGAAGGCCATGAGGAGTGCAGCCGGAAGGCCCTTGCCGGAGACGTCGGCGATGACGATCCCGAGGTGGCGGGGCCGGGCCGGATCCAGGATCGGGAAGACGTCGAAGAAGTCGCCGCCGATGGACCGGGCGGGGCGGTAGTCGCTCGCGATCTCCCAGCCCTCGGCCTCGATGCCGGTCAGAAGGACGAGCGTGCGCTGGATCCGCTGGGCGACCTGGAGCTCGCGCTCGAGGAGCTCGCCGTCCGTTGCCGTCGGTCAGGCTCCCTGGAGGGCGGCGACCGCGTCGGCGCGGCTGGCGTCGATGCCGAAGAGCGTGGTCATCCCGGTCCGCTCGAGCACACGCGCGATCGCATCCTGGGGCGCGGCGATCCGGACGTTCGCACCAGTCGCATCGTGGTCGTGCGCCATCTCATGCAAGGCGCCCCAGCCCATCTCGGCATCCGGTGGCGTCTCGCCGCGCACGATGCGGACGGCGGAGTGCAGGGCGAACAGGCCGGAACTGGCCATGAACGTGAGGCGCGAGAAGTCGAAGACGAGGCCGCGGGCGCCGCGCGCGTACGCGTCGCGCACGATCTCGATGACCTGCTGGTAGTTCGAGGCGTCGAGCTCGCCATCGAGGGCCACCACGGTCACGGCCGGGCTCCCACCGAGGTGCTCGACATCGATCGTCATCGCCATCGGTCAGCCCTCCTTTGCCGGGTCGTCGATCGAGCGCACCAGGGTGAGCTCGTTGCCTCCATCGGGACGAACATGATGCCGCATCTCATCGGTCATCGTGCGGAGCAGGTGGATACCGACACCCATTCCCCCGGGCCGGCGAGATACCGGCGGCCTCGAGACGTCCTGCGTCGGCGCCGCCGTCGGGTCGAACGCGGGCGCCCGATCCAGGAGCTGGATCTCGATCTTGCCGTCGCGCAGGGCCGCCTCGATCTCGATCTCGCCGGGCGCGCCTCCATAGCCGTGGAGCATCACGTTGCAGGTCGCCTCGTCGACGGCCTGCACGAGGTCGTCCGCGACACGCTTCGAACCGCCGAAGGTCGCGACCGCCTCGCGCACGAAGGCCCGCACCTCCGCCAGGCGCTCGACGTCTGCGGTGACCAGGAGGCGGCGGTCAGCCACCGCCGGCGCGGGCTCCGTGGGTGACGCGGGCTGCATTGTTGGCGCGGGCTCCAAGGGTGCGGCGGGCTCCATCGCCGAAGTATCGCGGACGCCACCGAGGAAGCGGACGAAGCGCGTTCGCAGGCGTCGGCCGTCGCCCCTCCTGAGGCGCCGTCGGACCCGGGCGCGGACGCGCGCCACGAGACCTCGCACGTCACCACCAGCGCGATCGCGCGCGGCGGTCGCCGCCGTGACGGCCGGTGGGTACGCCGTGGCGGCCACTCGCCGATCGAACGCCTCGGCCGAGCCAGGGTGGTCGAAGGCATGCTCCAGGCCGTGCGCGGCGAGGTACCGCGCAAACTGATCGAAGCGCGTCGCGTGACCTTCCACGAGGGGACCGAGGTCGGCGAGGTCGTACAGCTCCGCCGCGTCCGTATCTGGCGGCGTGTCGCGCAGGGCCCGGTGCGGAATGTCGAAGTAACGTGCCAGCTCAACGGTTCGCGCATCGTGCGCCAGGAGATAGGCCGGCGTGCCCGCCAGCAGCGACGCGATCGTCCCGTGGATCCGGGAGCCGAACACGAAATCGACCCCGCGAAGGTCGGCGATCCACGGCCAGGGGTCGATGTACTGCCGCGTCCGCCCGTCGCGGACCAGCGGATGGTCCGGATGCCGCGGGATCGCCTCGTCCGGGCGAGCGCCATCAAACGGCGTTCCGAGGACCAGCATCTCGAGCGTGCTCAGGTCCTGC
>JBKKDW010000148.1:0-3313 GCA_046708025.1 Candidatus Limnocylindrales bacterium | reverse complement strand
ATCAGCTTCGGTCGGCACGTCGCGCCCGATCGGCTGGCCGCCTTCGTCCGCCAGCATCGCGAGGCGCACGCGGAGCGACTGCGCACGTACGAGCACCAGGCAAGCGCGATGGAGGCCGCCGGCGTGGTTGAGCACGAGCCGTTCTCCGCCGCCACGCTCGCCTTCGGGATCGCCTACGAACGGGCGGTGATGGACTGGTTCGCCATGCTACCCGCGTCGATCATCGAACCGCAGGAACAACGTCACCCGACCGGGTAGATCGACTGCTGAGGTCGATGCCCTGATTCGGTCCGGGGCGCCCGGGACGGCCTGATCACCCGAACGCTCTATCCCGAGATCCCGCCCCGAACCGAATACGCGCTGACTGAACTCGGCCAGGCGCTCGTGGCGCCACTCGGCGCGTTGCGCGATTGGGCCGAGGACAGTATCGAGGCGATCTATGCGCTCCGCGCCTCCCGGGACGTCTAGCGAGAGGCGGCCACATTGCGCCGCACCCGCTCGAGGCCGTCGAGGATGAGATCGAGGCCGTACTCGAACTCGTCCGCGTAGTCGTAGCCGGGCTTCATCACGTGCTCGGTGATGAACGCGACCAGGTTGGGGTGCTCGCCGTCGGGAAACGGCGCGAGCATGCTCTGTGACATCTCCACGATGTCGTCCGTGCTATCAAACGGGAGGTTCAACTTGGTCAGGGCGAAGCCGTAGATGTAGCTATCCAGGAGCGAGTACGCGTGGGCGGCCATCGCCATGTCGAAGCCGTCTGCGCGAAGACAGCCGATGACCGCGTCGTGGTGGCCCAGGGTCGCGGGACCCGGGTTGGTCCTCGACTCCATGAAACCGATCGCCCATCGGTGCCGGTACAGGACGTCGCGGACCGAGATCGCCCGTTGACGCATGGCGGCCTTCCAGTCGGCTCCGCTGGCAGGCAGATCGATCTCCCTGAATACAAGATCGACCATGCCATCGAGGACCTCGTCCTTGTTGGCCACGTGGTAGTACAGGGCCATCGCCTCGACCCCAAGCTCCTGACCCAGCTTGCGCATGCTGAGTGCGTCGATCCCGCCCCGATCGGCGAGCTTGATCGCGGCTTCCAGCACCCGCTCCCTGGTCAGCGGGATGTGGTGCCGGGCTCGGCTGGCAGTTTGCGCATTCATGAGGCTCCTCTCAATCCTGTCCTGCGGCATGACCCGGGGTTGACATCGCTGACTTTACACCGTACAGTCGCGGTGATGACTTTACACCGTACAGTTCCGAAGGAGACCCAGCGATGAAGGCAATGGTTCAAGACAGGTACGGCTCAACAGGGGTCCTGGGCACTCGGGACATCGCCAGGCCCGAGATCGGCGACAAGGAGGTGCTGCTTCGCGTTCGAGCGGCCGGCGTCAACCCGGCCGACTGGGCGATCATGAGTGGCCTGCCCTACATTGCCCGCCCGGTATATGGGCTGCGCAAGCCGAAGATCAGCGTCCGGGGGACGGACGTCGCGGGTACGGTGGAGGCCGTCGGCACCGGCGTGGCGCGGTTCCAGCCCGGCGACGAAGTCTTCGGCTGGTGCGACGGCTCGTATGCGGAATACGCGGCCGCCTCCGAGGATGCTCTGGTGCTGAAAGCGGCCAACCTGACCTTCGAACAGGCGGCAGCCGTCCCGATGGCCGGCCTCGTCGCCTTCCTGGCGCTCCGCGATCAGGGTAAGGTTCGAGCCGGACAGAAGGTCCTCATCAATGGTGCTTCCGGCGGAATCGGCACGTTCGCGGTGCAGATCGCGAAGGCATTCGGCGCGGACGTGTCGGGGGTGTGCAGCACGCACAATGTGGAGATGGTCCGCTCGATCGGAGCCGACCACGTGATCGACTACACCCGCGAAGACTTCACCCGAACCGGTCAGCAGTACGACTTCATCCTCGACAACGTTGCCAACCGTTCGTTGACGGACCTGCGGCGGGCGCTCACGCCGACCGGGATGCTCGTGCCCAACGGCGGAGGGTTCGACCATCGTTGGATCGCCAGCGGCGGTCGACTGAACAGAGCGGCCGTCCTGTTCCGGTTCGGGAGCCAGAAGCTCGGGACGTTCATCCTGTCGCCGAAGCTCAAGGACCTGGTCGTCCTCAAGGAGCTGATCGAGGCCGGCAAGGTGACCCCGGTCATGGACCGTGCGTTTCCGCTGAGCGAGACCGCCGAGGCGATCGGTCACGTGGGCAAGGGGCACGCTCGAGGCAAGGTCGCCATCACCGTCTGACACCAACGTCCCGTCCCAGGCATCATCGACTACGACACACGAAGAGGTACACCATGCAAACTCCGCCCGAGCCCTATGCGGCCCGTCTCACCATCGACTACCCAGGACAGCTGGACCGGCTGACCACGCTCCTGCGCGCCATCTGGGTCCTCCCGATTGCCGTGATCCTCAGCGTCGTCACCGCGAACGGCGATGGCGCTCGCACCGGCGGCGCGCTCTTCGGTGGCCTCTGGCTCGCGACCATGCTCATGCTCGCGTTCCGGGTGCTGTACCCACGCTGGTGGTTCGACTTCGCCCGGGAGCTGACGCGCTTCGGTGGACGGGTCGGCGCCTACGTCGCGCTGCTGACCGACCGCTACCCATCGACCATCGACGAGCAGTCGGTTCATCTCGAGATCGACTACCCCGACGTTCAGCGGGACCTGAACCGGTGGCTGCCGCTCGTCAAGTGGCTGCTCGCGGTCCCGCACTACATCGTGCTCGTCCCGCTCTGGATCGGTGCGCTCGTCGCGATCGTTCTCGCCTGGTTTGCGATCCTGATCACCGGGCGCTATCCCCAGGCATTGTTCGAATACGTCGTCGGGGTGAGCCGCTGGAGCCTGCGCGTCAGCGCCTACGCCTTCCTGCTCGTCACCGACCGCTACCCACCATTCAGCCTGAAGTGAGCAGGAGATAGTCGGGCAAGGAAGGGACCGGATGACAGGATTCGAGATCAAGGATCCGGCCATGGTCCAGGACTTCGACGAACACAACATCGACTGGCCGATCCTCGAGGCCTACCGCTCGGCGCCGCCGGTCGAGGGCCTCGACGCAGCGATCCGCTGGTGGCTCGGATATCTCCCTCGACTCATGTCGGTCATGATCGATCGAACCAATCGGTCGACGAGCCGTGTCCAGGGAGGTTTCCGATGCATAAAGGCGTCAAGACCATCATCTATCCCGTCAAGGACCTGGCCCGGGCCAAGGCGCTCTACAGCGTGCTTGCAGGGGTCAAGCCTGACATGGACAAGCCGTACTACGTCGGCCTCGACGTTGAGGGTCAGGATGTCGGCCTGGATCCCAACGGCCACAGCCAGGGGA
>JBKKDW010000147.1:0-17018 GCA_046708025.1 Candidatus Limnocylindrales bacterium | reverse complement strand
TCGATACCCTGACCGACCTGGCGATTGTGAAGGTCGATGCGAGTGGCCTTCCGACCGCAGCGATCGGCCAGTCCGACGCGTTGCAGGTCGGCCAGCTGGTCGTGGCCATCGGCAGCCCGCTGGGCACCTACTCGAATTCAGTGACGAGTGGCATCGTTTCGGCCAAGGGCCGCTCGATCATGACCAACGGCAGCTCGAAGCCGCTGACCAACCTGATCAAGACCGACGCGGAGATCAACCCCGGCAATTCCGGCGGCCCGCTGCTGGACGCCAACGGCAACGTCGTGGGTATCAACACGGCGATCGCGACCAACAGCAACGGGATCGGATTTGCCATTCCGATCGACGTGGCGCGCCCGATCATGGACCAGGCCGTGGCTGGCGAGAAGCTCGCGCGGCCGTACCTTGGAATCCAGTTCGTGAGCATCACCCGCCAGCTCGCCGACGAGGAAAAGCTGCCCGTCCAGGCCGGCGCGCTGGTCGGCGGCCGCGATCAGAATGACCGGCCCATCGCCGGCGTCCAGCCTGGCACGCCCGCGGCGGCCGCCGGGATCAAGGACGGGGACATCATCGTGAACGTCGACGGCAAGGTCATCGACGACGGCCACCCGCTGGATGCCACGCTTGCCCAGTTCTCACCGGGCGACACGGTCCGGGTCGAGATCCTGCGCGACGGCCAACGCCTGATCCTCGAGGTCACCCTCGGAACGCGCCCCTCGGATCTGTAGGACGGGCGCGCTGGCGGCCGGTGCTCGGCCGGGCGCGGTGACCAGGGCTGGGCTCATCCGAGCTCAGGCCTCGGGCTCGCCCCACAGGCTCCAGCGGCCTTCAGGCCCACTCCCGGCCGTCAGGAACGTTGTGCCAGGAGTGTCCTGCGAGGCGGTGGGCGCGCGATCCCCGCCGCCGCTCCGAGCGTTGGGCTGCACCTCCACGAATCGGAGCGGTCGAACGTCCGTTCCGTCCCGGTCGGGGTCAAACGGCCAGGCAGCTCCCGCACCGGGGAGCAGGGTCGGCGCGGACAACGTCGCGTCTGCCGATTCCCAGCACGCCCGAATCTCGTTGCCGCGCAACGGCCGACGCTGACGGTCGAGTCCGCAATAGCCGAGTTGCGCGGCGACTGAGCGACGGAAGTGCCGGCAGGACAGGCAGGCGGTACTCGATCGATGGCAGACCCAGCAACGCGCGGTCTCGGCCTGGGGTGTCGCGCAGTGCGGACATCGCCACATCGGCATACCCGCCATCGTAGCTGCGCGCGGCCTGGCTGTCGACTCGGTGTACTGGTCCGGCACGTCCGTTACACATCGACCTCGATCGAGGCCAGAAGCTCGGCGCGACGAAAATGACCCAGGCGGCTGGACGCCCGCCTTTCGCCCTGCCCGGCCCTCGTCAGGGCCCGATCGTGATGACCGTGTAGTCCTGGGTGGAACCGAACGCCTCGCTCGTGAGCAGGATCGTGGCACTCCCCTGGCCCGGGTCGGCGCCATCCGGAACGGCGGTCGTGAACGTAGCTCGGCCCCCCTCGTCGGTCTTCATGTCGGCGATGACGGTGGGAATGCCCGGGATGCTCAGGGTGAACGTGACATCGGCACCGACCAGCGGGTTGCCATCCGGGTCAGATGCCGAGGCCGTGAGCGTCAGGTCCTTGGGCAGCTTGGCGACCGACAGCCTGTAGGCCGACGCTCCGAGCACGACGGCCAGTTCGCCCGACCCACGACGAACGATCAGGACCAATTCCTTGACGTTCCCGGCGGGATCGGTGCCGGTGATCGCGATCTCGTTGGTGCCAGTCGAAAGCGCCAGGTTGAGGGCGAACAGGCCGTCCGTGCCGGCGTCGCCGGCGATGGACGAGCCGTTCGCCGCGTTACGCGCGATGAGCGTGGAACGGGCCTGGGTCTTGCCGCTGATCTCGACCGCCGGCCCGTTCACGACGGCGCCCTCCTTGGGCGAATAGATCGTGATCCTGGCCGGAGCCTGGTCGAGCACGTAGCGAACGACCGCGGACGGATCGGACTCGCCGCCGGGACCCACGATGGTGACCGAGAAGTCGTTGATGCCCTTGGTCAGCTCGACCGGGATGATCGTCCGCGGAGTCGCCGCCAGGGGCGACTCCTGAATCGGTGCGGGGTTCTGATCCTTGAGCGCAAGGTAGACCCGGATCCGCGAGCTCGGATCGCCGGCAAGCTCGGACGGGACGGTTACGACCAGGTCGACCGTGGCTTCGGCGGTGTACGGTTCGGCCGGCTGCTGGAGTGACGGCGGGTCGGCGATCGCGATCGCTGAGGGTTGGGGTGTGGGGGTGGTGGTCACATTCGTGATGAAACCGGCGAGCGCAGCGCCGATTCCGCCCGCGACACCCCCGAGCCCACCCATCCCGAGATAGAGGACGGTTACGCCCAGCAGGCCCACCGCGGCCACGAGCCCGAGCTTGGCTCGGATCGGAAGACCAGGGTCACGCTCGATTGGCCGGTGGACGGACAGGCGCGTCGGGGCCGGCGCCCGGGGTCTGACCTTGACCGGAGATGGACGGCCGCTGGATGGCGGACGGGGGCGAACGTGCGTCTGGCGCGGGCCGCGCCGGGTCGTCATCGGACAGATTGTCGCACGGTGACGGACGATGGTCC
This sequence comes from Candidatus Limnocylindrales bacterium, assembly GCA_046708025.1. Classification (GTDB taxonomy): domain Bacteria; phylum Chloroflexota; class Limnocylindria; order Limnocylindrales; family CSP1-4; genus SPCO01. Next base: position 14,397 of record JBKKDW010000147.1, on the reverse strand, counting down.
GTCCGGGTTGCCGGCCCTGCCCGGTATACCGTGCGCTGTGGTGCGATGTACTCTGGCCCGGTCGTGCGCGAATCTCGGGAACCAGGATCTGGCCGCCCATCCACCGGTCCTACCGGCCGACCCGGGTTTGGGGTGGGTCCGATCGCCCGGGTTTCACCTTCGCCGCGCGCAGCCCGTCCGACGCTGGGATCCGGCGACGCACCGGGCCCCGGGGCCAGATCACTGCCGGCTGGGTTCGGCGTTCCGAACCTCCGGCGCAACGTCTGCCCGCACTTCTACATGACCGGCTCGCGCGGAGCCATTCCGATCCAGGCGCCACACCTGCTCAAGGCGTTGATCCGGCAGGACAACATGACCTCACGCTGCCAGCTGCGCGGCGGCGTCCACATGGAGCAGGGCTACGTGAACGACGTCTGCCTGACCCCGCGCTTCAACCAGTGCATCTTCTACGAGGAAGAGCTGTCCCGAGAGTGACGCGCGTGGCCGGTGGCGCCATGGCGACGGACGGATGAGCGCCTCATCGATCGATCTTACCTACCTTCAGGCCCTGCGTGCGCTGGACCAACGCGGTCGATTCGGGGTTCGACTGGGGCTCGGACGGACTCGCGCGCTGCTGCGTGAACTGGGTGAACCGCAGCGAAAGGTGCGCGGCGCCCTGATCGCCGGCACGAATGGCAAGGGCAGCGTCCTGGCGCTTGCCGATGCGGCCTTGCGGGCGGCCGGCTACCGGGTAGTTGCCACGCCCAAGCCCCACCTGGTGACGTATCGCGAGCGGATCCAGATCGATGGCCGGCCGATCGAGGCGGCAGACTTCGCGCGGCTGGTCGGCGACGTCCTGGGCATCGCCGACCGGGTCGCCCGAAGGTTCGGCGAACCGACCGAATTCGAGCTCTTGACGGCCGTCGTCTTCGCCCGCTTCGCCGAAGTCAGTCCGGACGTCGCGCTGGTCGAGGTCGGGCTTGGCGGGCGGCTCGATGCCACGCACGCCTGGGACGGCGGCGTGACCGTCGTGACCAACGTCGACCTCGACCACATGGAGCACCTGGGCGACACGGTCAGCGCGATCGCGCGCGAGAAGGCCGCCATCATCGAACGCGGCGATCGGGCCGTGACCGGCGCGCGCGGCGACGGGCTGGCGGTCATCCGGCGTCGCGCGCGGCGCCTGGGCGTGCCCCTCACGGAGGTCCCGCCGGCACCGCTCCTCGGCTGGGATCGCGACGGGATCGAGGTTGAGCTGCCCGGCCTCGGTCGGACTCGGGTCGCCCTGCGCGGGCGGCACCAGGCGGCGAACGTGGCGATCGCCGACGCGCTGCTGGACGCCCTGGCGGCCGCCGGGATCGCTCCGACAGGCGAAGCGGCCAGGCGGACCGGCTACGCGTCGGCAGTCTGGCCAGGGCGCCTCGAGTTGCTGAGCGCGGCCGATCGCGACGTGCTCCTGGACGGCGCCCACAATCCGGCCGGAGCCGCCGCCCTCGCGGTCGCCCTCGACGACCTGCGGCCGTTCCTGACTGCCGGACCGGTCACCCTCATCACCGCGTCGATGGCGGACAAGGATGTGGCCGGCGTCGTGGCGGCGCTCGCGTCTGCCCGAGCCCTCATTGGAGCCATGGTTGTCTGTACCAGCCTGGACGTCCCGCGCGCGATGCCGGCGGCTGCGCTGGCCGCCCACTGGCAGTCCGGTCTGCCAGGAGCCCATGTCACCGTCGAGCCCGACCCGTTGGCCGCCATCGATCGCGCCCTGTCGCGTTCGACGACCGCCGGCGGGCCGGTGGTCGTCGCCGGTTCGCTCTATCTTGTGGGGGCCGCGCGCGGCCACCTGGTGAGTGACCCGGACCTGCGCGACCCGGGTCCAGGCGAGAACGCATGACCGACCCCGCGGCACGCCCCGCGCCGGAGCATCCGGCCCCTTCGACGATCGGTCCGCGGACGTTTCGCTGGGGTGAGCGAACCTTCGTGATGGGGATCATCAACGTCACCCCGGATTCTTTCTCGGGCGATGGTCTCCTGGTCTCGACCCGGGCCGATCCCGTCGAAGTCGCGGTCGCGACCGGCCGGCGAATGGTCGCCGAGGGCGCCGATGTCCTTGATGTCGGAGGCGAATCGACCCGCCCCGGTCATCAGCCCGTGCCAATCGAGGAAGAGCGCCGCCGTGTCGTCCCGATCGTCAGCGCGCTGCGGGCCGCCCTTCCCGGCGTTCCGATCAGCGTCGATACGACCAAGCCCGAGGTTGCCGAGGCGGCCCTGGACGCCGGGGCTGACTTGATCAACGACGTCTGGGGCGTCAGCCGGGACGATGCCCTGCCCCGGCTTGCCGCGGCGCGCGGCGCCTCGCTCGTGATCATGCACAACCGGGCGGAGCCTCGCCATGGGGCCCTCCTGCCCGACGTGATCGCCGATCTGCGCGGCGCGCTCGAGCGTGCGGTCAGGCTCGGCGTCCGTTGGGAGAACCTGATCGTCGATCCGGGCTTCGGCTTTGGCAAGACGCCCGAGCAGAACCTGGAGCTCATTCGCGAACTCGGCGAGTTGCGGGTGCTGGGTCGCCCGATCCTGCTTGGCGCGAGCCGGAAATCGACCCTCGGTCGGGTGCTCGGAGTCGGCCCCAACGAACGGCTTGAGGCGACCCTGGCCACCACGGCCCTGGCCATCGCCGGCGGGGCGGACATGGTTCGGGTCCACGATGTCGGCGCCAACGTCCGGGCGGCCAGGGTTGCTGATGCCATCATTCGCGCCAACTGGCGAACCGAAGCCGCCGAAGGAGGCCCACCTTGAGCGACCGGATCGTCCTGGCCAACATGCGCTTCCAGGGCCGACACGGCGTCTACGACCACGAGCTCCTGGCGCCCCAACCGTTCGAGGTCGACGTTGAGCTCGTCCTCAACCTGCAGCCCGCCGGCGTGGAGGACGACCTGGACAAGACGGTCGACTACGCCAAGGTCTATGGGGCGGTTCGCCAGATCGTGGAGTCCACCTCGTTCCGGCTGCTCGAGGCGCTGGCCGAGGCGATCAGCCACGAACTGCTGGCCGACTTCGAGATCAACGAGGTCGGCGTCCGCGTCCGAAAACCCAACGTCAAGCTGGGCGGCCCGCTCGACCACGCGGGGGTCGAGATCTGGCGCCACCGATCGGCCGGCGACCGGCGCGGCTGAGCGACGGCTAGGGGCGAGCTGGGGAGCGATCAGCCTCCGGCCGGCGCAGACGGCGCTTCGGCTGGCGGCTCGGGCGGCAGGGTTGGCTCTGGCGTGATCTCGATCGTCGGCTCGGGCGTCGGCGGCAGGGTTGGCTCGGGGGTCGGCGGCAGGGTTGGCTCGGGGGTCGGCGTGGGCGTCGGCGATGGCGAAGGGGACGGGGACGGCGTCACATCGGGCCCCTTCGAGATGGTGTAACTGACGGCTGTCCCGCTCGGGACCGGGGTCAGGGCCGGTGGCTCCTGGCTGGCGACCAGGCCGGCAGGCACGATCGGATCAAAGGCTGCAGTTGAGACGCCTGGACTCAGACCCGCGGCAAAGATCAGGGTCAGGGCATCACGCTCGGTCCTGAGCCTGAGGTCGGGCACCGGGACAGTCCCGACCGGCGTCGCCACGCTGACCCTGACCTCGCCGCCCTCGGGGATCTCGCTGCCTTCTGCCGGGTCCTGGTCGAGGATCGTCCCCGCCGCCAATGTCGACGTGACGTTGGTCGGCATCAACGTGATGCCGAGTGACTGCGCTTCCTGGGTCGCGTTCTCGATGTTGTCGCCGACAAAGTTCGGCACGGTAACCAGGCCGGGCGGGGCGCTCGGGCCCGGGTTGGCGCCCGAGGCAAGCTGGAAGACGACGTAGGCCACGCCGGCCAGGAGGACGATGGCCAGAAGTCCGGTCAGCCAGACAAGTGGACCCGGGCCGGTTCCCTCATCGTCGATGTCTTCCTCGTGGCGATTGCGTTGTGCGTGAGTCGGCGGGGCCGCGGGGCGTCGTCGAGCCGCCGCCGGCGGATAGGGATCCTCATCGTCGGTCGCGTAGGCTTCCGGCGCATAGGGAACCCTGACCGGATTGGCGCGGGCGGTGCCCGAGATGATCGGGGCTACAGGACCGGCCGGGCTTGTCGGGTTCGGGGCGGCGACCGCAGCCGCCGCGGCCGCACCGGCCGCTCCTGTCGCGGCCGTCGCAATGGTGGCAAGCGCCGCCTCCAGCGCGTCGGCCATCGCGCTGGCCGAGGCGAAGCGCTCGTTCGGCAGCGACGCCAGGGCCTTCCGGGTGATCGCGCCCAGCTCACGCGGCAGGGACGATCGAACCGCCATCGGGTCCGGGATCGGCCCGCTCAGGCGGGCCAGGGCTACGGCCGCCGCGCTATCGCCGGTCCACGGGCGAACCCCGCACAGCATCTCGTACAGGACGATGCCAAGGCTGAAGATGTCGGACGCGCCCGTGGTCTGGTCGCCACGGGCCTGTTCTGGACTGAAGTAGTGAACCGAGCCGAGGGTCGTACCGGGCAGCGTCATCTGGGCCTCGGCAACGGCCCGGGCAATCCCGAAGTCGACGACCTTGACCCGTCCGTCGCGTCCGATCAGCACGTTGCCCGGCTTCACGTCCCGATGGACGATTCCCCTCGCGTGCGCCGCAGCCAGGGCGCGGGCGACGGCCGCGGCGATTCTCGCCGCCTGGCGCGGTGGGAGCGCACCGCTCCGCTTGAGGATGGTCGCCAGGTCCTCACCGTCGACCACTTCCATGGCGATGAACGGCCCGGACGGATCCTCGCCGTATTCGAACACGGTGACGACGTTCGGATGGCTCAGCGAGGCCGCCGATTGCGCCTCCTGTCGAAAGCGCGACGAAAAATCGGGATCGCGCAGGTATTCGGGCCGGAGCAGCTTGAGGGCCACATCGCGCCCGAGCCCCGTGTCTGTGGCTCGGTAGATGGTCGCCATCCCGCCCTGACCCAGCAACTCGGTCAGGCGGTAGCGCCCACCCAGAATCTGGCCGATCTCCGCCAAGCGGTCTGCCCCTCGTCACGTCGGCGGCCGTCCGACCGCGCTCGGGCGGATCGTACCCCATGCCCGTCGACGGGCTTCCCGGCGGACCGGTTCAGCTCAGAGCTGGAGGCCCTGCAGGTAGGTGCGGAAGGCGGGGCCGAGGTCGGGCCGACCGAGGGCCAGCTCGACCGACGCCTGGAGCCAGCCCATCGTGGTGCCGGCGTCGTAGCGGGTGCCCTCGAACTCGTAGCCGAAGACCTCCTGCTCCTCCATCAGCGCGGCGATCGCATCGGTCAGCTGGATCTCGCCGCCGGCGCCGCGTTGGGTCTGCTCCAGCTTGTCGAAGATCTTGGGCGTCAGCACGTACCGTCCGATGATCGCGAGGTTCGAAGGGGCGTCGGCCGGGTCCGGCTTTTCGACCAGGCGGGTGATCCGATGGAGCCGGCCGTGATCGAGCGGATCCTGGGATGGCTCGGCGGCGATCACGCCGTACCGGCTGATCTCCTCCGGGGGCACTTCCATCACTGCCACGACCGAGCCGTGGTGCTGGTGGTAGGCGTGGATGAGCTGCCCGATGCACGGGCGCTCGCCGATGACCACGTCGTCCGGCAGGATAACCGCGAACGGTTCATGGCCGATCAGATCCTTGGCCATCAGGACCGCGTGGCCGAGACCCAGCTGCTCCTTCTGGCGAACATACGCCACCTGGGCCAGGTCGCTGATCGCGCGCACCTGGCGGAGCATCTCGATGTCGCCCTTCTCCTCGAGCAGGTGCTCCAGCTCGTACGACAGATCGAAGTGGTCCTCGATCGCGTGCTTCTGGCTCGAAGTGACGATGATGACCAGCTCGACCCCGGCGGCGACAGCTTCCTCCACCGCGTACTGGATGATCGGCTTGTCGACCAGCGGCAGCATTTCCTTGGGCTGCGCCTTGGTCGCCGGCAGGAACCTGGTTCCCCACCCGGCAGCGGGAAAGACGGCCTTGCGAACGCGCATCGAACCTCGGGGATGAGTGGCCTGGGCGGTCCTCGAAGTATACCCCGGGGGTCTCAGGCCGGCCCCGGACCGGCCTCTCCGAGGCTGCGCGCGAAGCTTCGGACGGCCTCGTTGAAGGCCGCCGGCCGATCGAGATTGGACAGGTGCAGCGCGCCCGCCAGCGTGGTTCGCCGGGCGCTGAAGGCGGCACTCGCGAATCCGGCGGCCGACAGCCGGAAGGGCAGATCCCACTCGCCGTTGAGGATGAGGGTAGGCCCGGGATAGGCGGCCAGGCGTGGCCTGAACCGTTCGCCGACGAGCGCACGCAAGGCCGTGGCCCCGCCCTTCGACCAGAACCCGCCGACCACGATCGGCCCGGCGATCGCCGCGGGATAGCGCGTCCGGAAGAACCATGCGTTCAGGCGATCGAGGCCCGGCCCGTCCATCCGATCCATCGCCGCGGCAAGCGCCCGGTAGGCCACCGATCGGAGACCGACGGGCTCCGCCGTCGCGCCGGCCAGGACCAGGCCCCGCACTCGATCCGGCTGGCGTGCCGCCAGCGTCATCGCCACGTAGCCGCCGAGCGACAGGCCCACGACGACCGCTCGACCACCGGCCGCCTGCGCGCGGATCGTGCGGGCGACCATGTCCGCGGCTCCATCGAGCGTGAACGGCGTGCCAGCGCGCGCGCCGTGTCCGGGCAGATCGACGGCAATCACCCGGAACTCGCCGCCCAGACCGTCGAGCTGGGAGGTCCAGGCCGATCGAGTGAGCCGGGTGCCATGGAGAAAGACGATGGCCGGCGCACCGAGCGGGCCGGCCGCAATGATCGTCGGATCGACGGGCGTGCCCGAGTTCACCGTGTCGGCTGGGGCCGGGGCGGCCGCTGTCACCGTGTCGGTTCGGCCGCGCCCGGGCGGGACGTCTCGGCCTCGACCGCCGGCGCCGCCACGACCCGTTCCGCAGCAGGAGCGGAGCGTTGCAGGATCAGGGCGGCGGCCAGGATCGCGAGCCCGCCCAGGATCTGGATTGGCGCCAGGCCCTCGGCCAGCAGCCAGGCGGCCAGGGCCACCCCGACGACCGGTTCAAACAGCATCAGGATGCCGGCTCCCGTGCCGCCGACCAGGCGGATCCCGGTCAGGAACAGGATGGACGGGATGGCCGCCGCGAACAGCCCGGTGAACGAGAGCAGGGGTATGACGGACGGTGCCTCGAGCGGGTAGCCCAGGGTCGAGACCGCTCCGGTGGCCACCGCGAACAGCACGCAACTCACGACCGTGACCCCAAGAACGACGGTCATGACCTGGTCCGCCGGGACGGCGCGGTAGCCGTTCCGGCTCAGAACCACGAAGACGGCCTGGCTGCACGCGGCACCGAGCGCCAGCCCGACCCCGATGCCATCGAAACGGATGCCGGCCGACGGATCCAGCTGCGAGGCGACGACGACGATCATGCCAACGACGGCCAGCACCAGGGCACCGACTCGCGGCCGATCGAGCGGTTCCCGGCCGAGCAGAACGTTGGCGACCGCCACCATGACCGGGTAGGTATAGAAGCCGAGCAGGGCCAGGGCAACGGTGATCCGATCGAACGCGATGAACAGGCACAGGTTGAGCGTGAAGCCCATGATCGCCGCGATGGTCAGGTTCAGGCGCGCCTGCCCGTCCAGGTCTCCCAGTCGGGTCAGCCGCGCGCCACGCCGGGCGATCCGCCAGGCCACGAACGCGGCCGTGGCGAGGAAGCCGATGGCGCCCCGCCAGGCCACGAAGGCTAGCGGCTCCATGCCGGCGTCATAGGCCAAGCGCGACAGCGGCCCGAGCATCCCGAACAGGGATGCGGCAACGAGCACGACAACCGTGCCCACGATGGGCGAGCGGGCAGGGGCAGGCATTGCGCCCCATGGTAGGGCGCAGGCGACCGGTTGGCCGCCTGCCGGTCAGGCGGTCACGCCAGCCGCGGGTCCCTCTCCGGCGCCAGGCGCGGCCGCGAGCCGCTCCGCGCCGGCCGCTTCTCGCCGCGCACAACCCAGGCGGATCGATGTGAACGGCACCCGGAACTCGCGGAAGACCTCGACCGAGACGAGGAAGCCGACGAACAGGAAGAGCACGCCCAGGAACTTGCCCAGCTGGAACCACTCGGTCATCCCGAAACGGTTGAGGGTGTCACCGAGCGTCGCGACTACTGCCCCGACGGCAATCAGGATCGTGGCCGGAACCCGGCTGTGGAGCCGCCCCGCGACCAGCGCCCGGGCCGCCGCCGGGAGCGACGTGACCAGGTTGACGGCGATCGCGACCGGCGCGATCAGCAGGTTGAACAGGAACTGGTCTCCGGGCTGGTTCGGATCGAGTGAATAGGCCAGGACCCGTCGCTTGGGCATGAACACGTAGGTCGAAAAGATGGCGCCCAGGAACAGCGACAAGGCTCCGGTGATGTTGAGGAACGGCGTCAGCAGTCGGAGCTGGGGCGGAAAGAGCGTGGCGACCGGAGCGCCCGTGGTCGGATCCACCGCGTAGCCGGGTGCCGCGATCGTGGTGGCTGCCATCAGGACCAGGCTGAGTGCCGTCGCGCCGATCACCGCACCGGCCGCAAGGAGCGGCCAGCGGTCGTTGGTGAAGTAGGTCTCGACCGCCACCGCCAGCGCCAGCAGCCCGGCCGCGATGAAGTAGAGCAGGGGCAGCGCGCCGGCCCCGGCGTATTCGGGCCTGTTGCGGAGCAGGAAGGTGAACAGTCCAGCCAGGAACAGGCTCAACGCGAAGCTGTAGCCGAAGCGAGTCCGCCCGAGCAGGAAGGCGGTCCCCAGGCCCAGCCAGCCGGCCGTCCAGGCCGCGCCGGTCAGATACCAGGTGCGGTAGAGCGCTTCGTTCCAGCCCGCCGCGGCGGCGATCGCCTCGCAGCCCGCACCCACACCATAGAACAGCATGCCGAACGTCCAGATCAGCTGGAAACCGCCCCGCCGCTCGCGCCACTGGTCGAACAGCGCAATAGCGAACGCCAGGGCCAGGACGGAGGTGAGCACCGGCAGGACCGCCCGCGGATCCACGGTCAGCGAGCCCCTTCCTGGTGGGTCTCGATCAACCGGAGCAGCAAGCGATCGAGCAGTCCCGAGGCGTCCTCATAGAGGCTGGCGAGCCGGGCGGCATCGAGCGCCCGGCGCCGCCCGAGACCGGCCAGCTCCGCGAGAAACGGCCGGCGTGCCGCCACAAACAGGCCGACCGCCTCGGTCAGGCTCGTGCCCGAGCTCGACAACCGCCGGGCAAGGTCATCGACCAGCGCCGCCGCCTGGGCTTCCGCTGCCGCGCGGCCAGCGAGATCGGCTGGGTCGGCATCGAGGTGGGCGACGAGGGCGCCGACCAGCCGGCGGCCGTCCCGCCGATAGCGCTCGAGCTCGGCGGTATCGTCGGCACGCACGCGGTGGGGCAGCGATTCGCTGGCGTAGCTTCGTCGATACGCCCGGGTCAGTCGCGCCGGCCCGGCGCCGAGGCTCGCGTGCGGACGCACCCCGGCGCGCCGACTCGACGCCAGGCGCTCGAGCGTTCGCCGATCGAAGCGGCGGTGTCGGCCGGGGGTGACGTAGACCTCGATCCGCCCTTCGTCCGCCCAGCGCCGGAGCGTATCGGGATCGACGCCGAGGAGCCGACTGGCCGGCCCAAGCGCGAGCCAGGTCACCGCCTCGTCGACACGAGGGGACGGTTCCGAGCGGGCGGCAGCTGCGGCGTCGGACAAGTGAACCTCGACGGCGAGGGTGCCGACGGGTCGGGCGAGCGTGGGGGGAACGCTCGAGTCCGACCCGTCGACATGAGGGAGGATGCCACGAACCTGGGCAAATCTACGTATCGACGATCAGCCTCAGGCCGCCAGAGAATATGACCCGCCAGGCTGCTGCGTCAAGCGCTGATCCCGCAGGTCGGAGTCCGGCCAGGCGGGCCGCAGAGCCCATTTCGTCAGGCTGGAACGAACTCGTGGTCGTCGCGATGGATGCCGTCGCACAGGCCGTATCTATCCGCCTGATCCGGGATCGCGATGGGCCGCATGATCTCGCGGACCTGGCCGCGCTGACAGAACAGGTGGCCCCTTGCGGCCATCCAGCGCCGGACGCAGGCGGGGTCGCCGTGGAACTGGAAGGGGCCAGGATTGATCGCTGGGCGATCTGTCCAGGCCACCGGCGTCTCCGCCGCGACGATGTCCAGCAGATTGATCCGCCAGGGCGTGCCTTCGATGACCTCGCGGCAGCCGTCGCAGCGTGTCGCCACGTTGTCGCGCACGATCGTGCGGATCTGGATGCCCATGATCTCCATCGGGGGCCGATGGTAGCAGGGCGCATGTCGAGTGGTGCCCCAAAGGGATTCTTGCTCGTGCACGCCGCGGGAGCGACCCTCTACAGTCGCGACACTGCGAGCAGCTGCCACTCGCCGGGAATGCCCTTCAGCGAATGAACGCCCCGGTCCTCGAGTTCGATCCCCGACCCGGCTATGAGGTCGCGGACCGTCCCAGAAACGAGGACCTCGCCAGGCCTGGCCGAAGCCGCCACGCGGGCAGCAGTGTGGACCGCGATGCCTCCAACCTTACCGCCAATGATTTCGCACTCCCCAGTGTGCAACCCGGCTCGGATCTCTACGCCAAGCGCGTGCAGACCGTCGCGGATTGCGCATGCGCAGCGGATGGCCCGTGCGGGCCCATCAAAGGTGGCGAGAAACCCGTCGCCCGCCGTGTCGACCTCGCGTCCGCGCCAGCGCGCAAGCTCCCCGCGCACGAGGGCATGATGCGCCTCCAGGAGGTCACGCCACCGGCGGTCACCGAGCTCCGCCGCGCGCTCTGAGGAACCAACGATGTCGGTGAGTAGGACGGTCGCCAGCACGCGGTCGGACTCTGCGCCCCGTCGAACTCCAGTGAGAAACTCCTCGACCTCATCCACGATCTGGTCGGCGTCGATCCACGGGAGGTGGTCGTCGCCGGCGAGCTCGACGAATCGGGCCTCCGGAATGCGATTGGCGATGTACCGCCCCTCCTCGAGTCGGGAATCGCGGTCACCACTGCGATGTAGTACGAGCGTGGGCACCTGAATGGTGGGCAGGACACGGCGGACATCAATACGGCTATTCATGAGGATCAGTGCCCGCGCCGCTCCGGGGCTTGCCGACGCCCTGGCACGTACGCGCCACCATGCCGTTAGCGCAGCATCGGCGTTGGGCGCCATCGTTCCCAGATCTGATTCGAATCCCCACTCTCTCTCGACTTGATTGCCGTATGCCTGCCGTTGCTCCCAGGTCGCAGCCCACGGATAGTCGTCGTCGGGGTCCGTGCGCTTCGCGTACGTCCCGTACAGGACCAGCGCCGTCGTTCGATCTGGGTATGTCGCCGCAAAGAGGCAGCACATCGGTCCTCCCTCCGAGTAGCCGAACAAAGCGACTCGTGTGGACCCAGCCGCGTCGATGACTGCACGAACATCGTCCATGCGGGTCTCAAGATCCGGCAGTCCGCCTGGTCGATCTGACAGGCCGGTGCCACGCTTGTCAAATCGAATCAACCTCGAGAATGACGCCATCCGCTCCAGAAAGTGCGCGGAGCGTGGCTCGTCCCAGTCATTCTCGAGATGAGAGACCCAGCCCGGGACCAGGACAAGGTCGAGGGGTCCATCGCCCACGACCTGGTAAGCGATATTTACCTCGCCGCTCTTCGCGTATCGCGTCTCCGGGGCTAGCACAGCCTATGTACCCATCTTGGCCGCCCCAAGCATCGGACGGGCTCGAAACCCGTATATCTACGCCACCAGGCCACGGCGTCCAACTCTCGCAGGACATCCGGCAGGGCCGGCCGCATTTGCTCGCGCACGGACAGTCTGCTATTTGTCGGCCAGTCTAGTCTCGCTGGGGGTCAGAGAATCGGGCCTGAGGGCAACGCCGATCCGTCAGTCCTGCCCAGGCGTGCCGTAAACGCGATCTCCGCATCGCCATAGCAGGCGAGCCCGAGGTACTGGTTCATCGATGCGCGGCTCCGAGCGCTGTGGCCCGACGGCCGCCGCTCCGTACGATCGTGGGGGGTCCTGGCGACCGCATCGACCCATCAATCGGGGAGGCTGGCGGCGTATTCGACTACCTCCGCGAGCGTCATGCGCCGGCCCTCGGTGAGCGCCTCTTCGACCGCCTCGCCTCCTATCGCTCGGCGGGCTGCCTCCTCCACCTCGCCCGATACCGACACCATTTGCGGGGCGGACGCGCCGGTCGTTTCTCTCAACGCGACGGCCGCACCCATCATGCGAATGGCCTCGAGGTGTCGCCCCGCGGAGGACTCGACCGCTGAGCCCACCAGCAGGCCCGAGCCGATGCCCGGCAGGTTCTTCGTCTCCGTGGACAGGCGGAGCGCCTCGCGGTATGCGATCCGCCCCGCCTGGTGCTGAGCCAGGAGGCGATGCGCCCGAGGAAGCGGCGATCGTCCACCGGGTCTCGCATGAGCTCGTGCAACGATCACTGATCGAGGTGGCCGACCTTCCAGCCGAGAGCCCCGCAGCCAAGGTCGAAAGCAGCAGCGTCGGAGGATTACTCGGCCACGAGAGCGTTGAGCATCTCTCGATCAAATGCCTTTCGCTCGAGCTCTTCGATGAGTCACGGGCGTACGCGTTGGCGATGGCGTCAAGCCGAGCTGCGAATGCGTTCGATCATCGGTGAGCCACCGAAAATCGCCGAAATCCTGGACCCTGTTGCTCACCGGGGTCCTTCGAGGATCGCGTAGGCTCGCACCGGCCAAGTGCCGAGGCCGACGATGGCCGACGGCGCCGAGTGGAAGCGGAATCCATCCGGCGGCAAGGCATCGAGTCCGCGGAGGTGCTCAACGATCGGGATGCCACCTGCGAGGAGGGCCGTGTGCACGGGCCGCGAGCCAGTGTCGGTTGCGTCTATGTTCACGGAGTCGATCCCGACCAGCGCCGCTTGCTGCTCAACAAGCCAGGCCGCGGCGTCGGCCGTGAGGTGCGGGTGGCCGACCCCATACGGCTCCGTTCCCCAGTGGTCAGCCCAGCCGGTGTGGACCAGGACGGCCCGTCCGCTGACCTCAAATGGTACGAACGAGTTCCGGTCCAGCGCTCGCGCTTGGGAGCCGCTTATGCGGACGACCAGGCCATCCAGGTCTACCGTCGACTCGAGCGGCAGCCCAGCCAGGTCGGACCCATCAGCGAAGCGATGAAACGGCGTATCGAGGTAGGTTCCCGTGTTGCCGACCATCGAGATCCTGCCGATAGAGAACTCGGTGCCAGGAGCGTAGTGAGCCCGTGAGGCCTCGCGACTCAGGAACTCATCGATCGCGGGACCCGGCAAGCCGGGATAGGTCACCATCCCGTGGGTGATCACGTGGCTGAGGTCGACGACACGGCGACCAGGAATCGCACCTGCCGAGTCGTCGTCCCGTACACCACGCGATCCCTTGTGGGCCTCGCGGAGCAGTCGACGGTTACGGACGCGGACCTCACCGACCATCAACAGGCCCAGATGTCGGACGAACAAGGAACCCAGCGAATCGTCATCAATGTCCGCTGACGGGATGTCGAGTCGGAAGCCTTGGGCCTGTAGGCCACCGCCGTTGCTGAAGATGACCTCTGCGTCGAATTCCGCGCGCCAATCCGGTCTCTCCATCGCGGTCCTCAGTCCATTGTCGTTTACCCTTTGAGCATCGTGGCCGGCGCGCGACGCGCCGAACTATAGCCAGTCGCTGCAAGAAACGTTCTTCCGAAATACGGTACAGAACATGCACAGGACGATCTCGCCCTCGACTCCAAGTCGGCTACTTCGCACTGCACAACCGGTCGAAGTTTCCCGACAAGGCCCAATCCGCCATGGCGTTGGCGCCGCCGCCCCGTCTGAAGGGCAAACCGTCGATGGCCGAGTACCTCGCCCGGGGGTTCAAGCCCTGGGACGAGATTTCGAAGCCAAGTCGGCGGGAGCTCGACGACCCGATGGCTGACCGGATCGTGCTCGTCGGCTGCGGTGGAATCGGGAGTCGAGCCGCACTCGCTCATCAGCGGCGGCAACGACGGTCGTCAGGCCTGGCCCGTGGGCGCCCATGACGCTACCTCACCCGGGCGGCGCGTCGGACGGGGGTTGACACGACCGCGCGTCGGACGGGGGTTGACACGACCGCGCATCGTTCGGCGTGACACATGGAAGATCGCCAATGACACTCGTGGATGCGCTGTCCGGTATCGATCGGATCTCGGGGAAAGTCATCGGCCCGAATGACGACGGGTACGACGCCGCCCGACAGACATTCAATGCGACGATCGACCGGCGGCCAGCGGCGATCGTCCAGTGTCGCTCCACGGCGGACGTGGTCGCCGCGGTCCGTGCCGCCCGCAACTCCGGTTTCGCGATCGCGGTACGGGGTGGCGGCCATGCCGTGGCGGGTCATGCAGTCGCTGATGGGGCACTCGTGATCGATCTCCGCGAGATGCGCCGCGTGGATGTCGATCCCGCGCGGCGGGTCGCCCG
>JBKKDW010000146.1:0-3268 GCA_046708025.1 Candidatus Limnocylindrales bacterium | reverse complement strand
GGGTATGCACTCGTTCCCGCCAGAGATCATCGACGGTCGGGGAATCCCGGAGGGTATTCACGATCCGGGCGCCGACGATCGCGCATGGCCCGCCGCCATCGTTCTCAGCGGACGAGGGCATGGAACGGTCCTCGATCGGCCGCCCGCTGCCCCGTACATGACCCCGTTGCGCCGGCCGATACCCGCCATGACGCGCCTCTTCCTCGATCCTGTGGTTCTGGAAGTGGGCGTCAGGGTCGAGGCGGAGCTGACCGACAGCCCGGTGACGACGTGGGCAACTATCGGTCGCGGCAACGGCCCGCGGGTGGCGACCGTCTGGGACCTGGGCGGGATCTCCATCGGTCATGTCCACCTGCGTGTCGTGGCCGGACCCGATCAATGCGGAGCCCTCGTCGACGTCGTCGGCGGCGAGGATCTGCGGGACGACGGATTCCCGGAGATAGCGCCGCGCGATTGGGGGGTGCGCTATATCGTCGCCGGTCGGCCCGACGAGACGGTCAGCTTCTTCGACCCGGTCGGCCTCCGCTATGTCGCCGCCCATCATCCGCCGGAGGTCCACGTCGAGATTGGCTTCGAGGAGGCGCGCTACCCCCGCGAGGAGGGCGCCTCCTTCGAATCCGACGATCCCCGTTACGACGAGCGCTGGCGGGTTGGACTACGGACGGTGGACGTCTGCTCGACCGATGCATTCCTCGATTGCTCCGGGCGGGAGCAGCGCGCGTGGGTGTCGGATGCCTACCCGCAGATCCTCGTCTCGCTCGCGACCAACCCGGATCGTCGGCTTGTCCGTCATCACCTGGCCCTGACTTCAAGGAGCCGTCTGGCCGGTGGCCTGCTGGCGGCGGCCGCGGCGTGCGATTTCGCCCGCATCGGCTTCACGAATCCAGAATATTCGCTCCACTGGATCCGATCCCTTGCGGCCTACTGGAGATACACCGGCGACGAATCCTTCGTTCGGGCAATGCTGCCCGTCGCCGACGGCATCATCGAGCGCTACGAGATGCAGCGCGGATCGTCTGGTTTGCTGGAAGACTTTCCTGGCTGGGTCTTTCTCGACTGGGCCCAGGTCGACCGCGACGTCATTACCGGCACCCACGATGCCCTCTACGCGACCGCCCTCGGTGATTACGCGGAGCTGCCTGCGCAGCCGATGTCGCGGCCCTCGTCGGCCGGACCACCGCCGCGTTCGAGCTGCTATGGGACGCCGAGCATGCCGTCTATATCGACGCGATCGGCGTGCGCGGACGGAGCCGTCGGATCAGCCAGCACACGAACGGCACAGCGCTGCTGGCCGGCATCGTCCCGGCGGAACGGGTCGCTGGCGTCATCGAGCGGATCGTCGATCCCTGGCGGTCCGGCGGTCGCCTCGTCGTGACCCAGACCGCGGCCGATGTGCTCGCCGATGGGCGGATCCCGACCTTCCAGTTCGAGCCACCGGCTGACTTCGACGAGGAGCGGGACGTGGTCGCGGCCCAACCCTGGTTCTGCCGCTACCTCCACGAGGCACTCTTCCGGCACGATCGCCGCGATCTGATCCTGGCCAGCCTGCTGCGCTGGAAGATCATCCCCGGCAACGGAACATTCCAGGAGTTCTGGGATGCCGAGCCCGGCCGTTCCAGCCGATGCCAGGGCTGGTCGGCCAGCCCCACCTTCGACCTGACGACCTACGTGCTTGGTGTCCGGCCCATGACGCCAGGATTCGACACGATGACGATCGATCCCTATCTCGGGACCCTCGGTCGAGTCGCGGGACGTGTTCCGACGCCACACGGCTGGGTGACGGTGGCGAGCGACGGAGTCGACGTCGACGTCGAGATCCCGCCCGGGATCCGCGCCATCGTTGCCGGCACGGAGGTCGGCCCGGGCCGGTCGAGGGTGCCGCTCGAGGCGGTCGGGCGATGACCGGCGGGCACGATCCGGCGGCGGTCGAGGTCGCCGTCGCAGGCCCCTCCGAGGTGGCCGAGAGCCCTGTCTGGGACGAGGAGACAGGGGAACTGCTGTGGGTCGACATCCCGGCCGGACTGATCCATCGCTGGCAGCCCGGCTCGGCCGCACCCTCGACGATCGCCGTCGGTCAGCCGGTCGGAGCGATCGCGCTCCGTCGATCCGGCGGGCTCGTGGCAGCGGTCCGTGACGGATTCGCGATCGTCGACGAGGGGTCGAGCCGCGTCGAGCTGTGCGGCCGCGTCGAGACCGACCGCGCGGACAACCGGATGAACGATGGGAAATGCGACAACGCCGGACGGTTCTGGGCCGGGACGATGGCCGAGGACATGCGTCGCGGCGCGGGAGGTCTCTATCGACTCGACCCGGACCTCACGATCAGCACCATCCTGACCCATGTTTCGGTGTCGAACGGGATCGGCTGGTCGCCCGACGACCGGACGATGTACTACGTCGACAGCCTCGAGCAAGCAATCGACGCGTTCGACTTCGATGCCGACCTCGGCCGGCTTGCGAACCGGCGACGGCTGGCCGACATCGAGGCGGAGGCGGGGATGCCCGATGGGATCGCCGTCGACACCGCCGGCTTCGTGTGGGTCGCGGTGTGGGGTGGCGGAGCGATCCGGCGCTACAGCCCGGGCGGCGACCTGGTCGACGAGATCAGGGTTCCCGCCACGCGGGTCACGAGTTGCACCCTCGGCGGTCCGGACCTGCGCGACCTGTACCTCACGACGGCTTCGCGCGGGTTGTCCCCGGACGATCGCCGCGACCAGCCATATGCCGGCGCCATCTTCCGCGTGCGCGTGGACGTGCCGGGCAGCCCGGCCGCGAGGTTCGCAGGGTAGGGAGGCACCATGACTGAGCGAGTGGACGACCTGAGCGAGGTCATCGTCGAGGTCGTCCGCGGCCCCCTCGTCGAGGCGTTGCACCGCGGGACGCTTGCGGTCGTCGACGCGTCCGGCGCCCTGCTCGCGTCCGTCGGAAATCCGCGACGCAAAGTCACCTACATGCGATCCTCTGCCAAGCCATTCCAATCGATGCCGCTCGTTCGGAGCGGGGCGGCCGCTCGCTTCGGACTCGCCGCAGCAGATATCGCGATCGCCTGCGCCTCGCATAACGCGGAGCCCGGTCACGTCGACCAGGTGAACTCGCTCCTGGAGCATCTCGGGGTGAACGCGGAGCAACTCGCCTGCGGGAGCCATCCTCCACTTCTCCCATCGGCGGCCCACGAGCTCGCGCGGCAGGGCATCGCGCCGAGCGTCCTGCACAACAACTGTTCCGGGCTGCATACGGGGATGCTCGGGCTGGCCGGCCAGCTGGGGGC
>JBKKDW010000145.1:0-2572 GCA_046708025.1 Candidatus Limnocylindrales bacterium | reverse complement strand
GCGCTGGACGAGGCATCGCCATTTCTACGCGATCATCTCGTGTGATGGAGCGCTTTGCGCTGCTGAATTGGCGTGATGCCGGCCAGACCCCCGTCGATGACTCGCCAGACTCGCCGGCGCGTTCGGTCGAGCGATCGGAGCACGCTGTGCTCAACCGGGCCGATTCGAACTGCCGCTTGAGAAGCGATCATAGTTCCGTCCAACGGAATGTTCTATTACCTTAACGCAGACCGATTCTTCCGAGGTCGTTGTCAAGCACGGCGTTCGATCGGACGGCTGCCCGGAGCGTGGCACAGGATCGGCGAGATGGCGTAGAGCGAGCGGTTCTCGATCGTCCCCACCTGCGCGAGATCCGAGAAACCCAGGAAGTCGATCGTGCCGCCTGGTTCCAGAGGCAGCGATAACAACCCGAAGCCCACCGTCCAGCCGACGAACCGCCCGAGCGTCCAGCGGCTCCGGATACCCATTCGAATGATCGTCCCCCGCGAACAGGACCAGGAGAAAACCCTCCCCGGTGAGGGACGCCGCCTCGAACGGCAGCATCGCCAGCGGGCGGAACGTCACCGCCAGGAGGGGGGTACCAGTAAAACGCAGCGTCGTCGGTGCGTGGCGCGCGACATACTCCGTAGCGATGGACCTCGTGCGCATGCTCCGCGCGAATCCGGCCGTGGCCGTGCTCGGTGCGCTCCTCGTCGGCGTCAACGCGTGGGCCCTCGCGCAGCTCCTGACCGGTTACCCGGCGGGCGTCGACCTGGAGATTCCCCTTCGGGCTGCCGAACGCTGGCTCGCGGGCGGGAATCCCTACCCTCCGGAAGCCTTTGATGCCCCGATCGGTCCCGAGCTGCCGTTTCTATACCCACCGTTCGTGCTGCCGATCGTGGCGCCCCTGACGAAGGTGCCTCGAACGGCGCTGCTCATCGGTTGGCTTGCCATGCTGCTGGCTGTCGGTTACTTCACGGGACGGCGACTGGGCCTGGAGCCGATCGTCGCGGGACTGGCGCTCACCTGGCCTCCTTTCGTGGAGGCGATCCTGGGAGGCAACATCCAGGTCCTGCTCTTCGCGGCACTCGCCCTGCTAATGTACCGCGGCGGGCACCAGCTCGATCCGGCACATCGCGCCCGACCCGCCCCCGTCGAAGGCGTGCTGGGAGCCTTCGTCGGCGCCCTGAAGATCTCGCAGATCCACACTTGGATTTATGTCCTGCGCCGACGACCGCGAGCGGCCGCGATCGGGGTCGGCGCGTTCGCTGCGATCGCGCTCACGACGCTGCCACTGGTCGGCCTGGATCGGTGGATCGATTGGGCCGCACAGGCCGGACGATCTGGCGATCCGAGCTGGAAGCCCGTCGGCGCACCGCTCTCGACCTTTGTCGGACAGCCGATCGCGCTCGTCGTGTCAGTCATCTCGGTGCTCGCGGTGTTCGCTGTGCCGCCGCGCCGGGCGGGCGCCTGGGTCGGGATCCTGACCCTGATCGGGGCGCCGTCGCTCCACATGTTCGGGCTGCTCTTCCTCCTTCCGGCGATGCTCGTGGTGCGTCGTGAGATCGGGTTGACGGCGGCGATCCTCGTCGCGACCTACGAGTCGGCTGCGATCTGGATTGCCATCCTGGGGATCGCCTGGACGCTCCTGGCCAGTTCGCGATGGCCGCGCCTGCGGGCACCGGATACGCACCCGGCCTAGCCCATTCGTACCGGTCGGCCAGGCGCAATGCCGGTGCTACGCTGCACTGCCTTGCGTATTCCCCTGCTGCTGTACGCGCTCGCCCTCGCCGTCCGCGGACTGCTGATCCTGCACTTCCCGGATCCTGCCTACCCTGATTCGTTCTACTACGTCGACGTCGCCCGAGCGCTGCGAGACGGCCAGGGGTTCAACGTCGACTTCATCTGGATCTTCGCCGAGGTCGGCGGGACGATCCCCGTGGACCCGGCCCTGCCGATCGCGTCGAATGCCCACTGGATGCCGCTGGCATCGCTCGTCCAGCTTCCCTTCGTCCTGATCTTCGGCAACGCCGCGAGGGCGTCAGCAGCGCCCTTCGCGCTCATTGGATCCATTGACCCGCCATAGACGTGGGCCATCGCACGCGACGTGGGCGCCCCGCCACTCGTGTCGATCGGAGCCGGGGTCGTCGTCGCGGTCCCGGTCCTGTCGCTCGCGTTCATGGCCCAGCCGGACAATTTCTCGCTCTATCAACCGCTGGTCGCCGGCGCCCTATGGATGGCGGCCCGGGGACTGCGCGGGTCATGGCGATCGTTCGTCGCGGCCGGGTTGCTTGCCGGGGTGGCGACGCTGGCGCGCAGCGACGGGCTGCTGGTCCTGCTCGCGCTCGGTCTCGTGTTCGCCCGCGACCGTACCCGAGCGTGGCGATCGGCGGGCGCGATCAGACCTGCCATTCCGGTCTGGGCCGCACTCGCCTGCGTCGGGGTCTTCATGCTAGTGATGGCGCCGTGGTGGGCGCGACAGCTGCTCGAATTCGGTTCAATCTCGCCGTCGACGGCGTCCGGCTAGGTCCTGTTCAACCGGGACATCAGCGAATGGAACAGCATCAACACGCCGGCGGACCTGGGCCACCTC
>JBKKDW010000144.1:0-7737 GCA_046708025.1 Candidatus Limnocylindrales bacterium | reverse complement strand
TCGCCCTGCGCACGAAGGGCTACAACGCGAACGAGGCGTACTGGTTCGAGTGCGTCGGGTACGGCTCGACCTACCCGATCACGAAGGCGCAGAGGCAGTCGGCCAGCGAATGCACAACACATTCACGTTGCCGGACAGCAGTATCCGCCCCGGTCTCGCTGGCGGCGCGGGCGACCCCTCGGCCGGCTCCTGTCGCGCCTGCCGCCGAACGACGCGACGGTCCGCCGCCTCTTTCGAAGCATGGCCTGCGGACCACGCAGGAGCGCCAAATAGGCGCGGCTCGCGTCGGCCTAAGGACGGATCCGACCCGACAGGTACCGAGGATCCTCGCCGCCGGTTCGGATGATGAGGCTCGGACCTGCAGGCGTAGCACCCGAAGCGAATAGACTAGGCCAGCCCGCCCATCGACGATTCGCGGGTGAAGCTGTGCACGGTCTGTGGTGTCGTCACCAGCCGCGCGGGTAGCCGCTGCACCGAGCACGCCCGCCAGTCCCACCGCAGCCGGCACAGCGCCCTCTACAACACGCGGCCCTGGCAGCGGCTCAGCGCCCGCGTGCTCCGTGCCTGGCGCGGTGAGCACGGCAACTGGTGCCCTGGCTACCAGCGCTCTGCCCACCCCGCTGTCGTTCTGACCGTCGATCACGTCGTGCCGCTCGCCGCTGGCGGTGCGGCTTTCGACATCGCCAACACCGCGGTGCTGTGCCGGTCGTGCAACTCGACCAAGGGTGCATCAGAGCCCGACCGGGGGTACCCACACGCCACTTCGGCACCCGCGGACGACCGCGCCCGGCAGATGTACGCGCACGGCCGAGTTTCGCGGAATATCCCGGTGGTCGCCGAAGCCGACCGGGCCGACGTTCGCCCACGGGCGCCACGGTAGGCCCACGTGCCGCGATGAATGAGCGCATGACAGGCGCCACCCAACGAAGAAGGGCCCCGGGCTTGCGCCCAAGGCCCGATGGTCGGCTCACGGCAGCCGGGCTATCCGGCGTCGCCCTGAGACCCGGCCTCCGGTACGGCACTCCGCCGTCCGCGCGGGACCCGCGTCCGGATCGGCTCAGGCTTCGTCTCGAGTTCCGACTCGGTCGGCGCCACCTCGGTGGCGGTTCCGCCCTCATCGGCCTTGCGGGCCTTCGCGTCGCGGGCCAGGCCGGCGGTGTACTGGTTCCAGTGGGTCTTGCACATCCGGCCCAGCCCGTCCTTCTGGGAGGGCTGAACCGGGAAGTCCGATGCACCTGCGGAGATCCGACATATCCGTCGTCCTTTCGATTGCCAACGCCCATCTGGCGTTGGGCCGGACATCCATCACTCAGCTGGCCGGACGATGCAAGGCGAAAGATCAGGGGTCGCCCGGTGACGACGAAGACGCGCGTCGCCGCTGCCCCGCCCGCGGCCTGGCGCAACCGGATCACCGGCTCCGGCGAGGAGGCGCCTGACCAGCTCCTTGCCAATCCCGGCAACTGGCGTCTCCATCCGCGCAACCAGCAGGCGGCCCTGGCCGGCGCGCTCGACACGGTGGGCTGGGTCCAGCAGGTCATGGTCAATCGGCAGACCGGCTTCGTCGTCGACGTTCACGCGCGCGTGGCGCTGGCGATCAGCCGGAACGAGCCCTCCGTGCCCGTGCTGTATGTCGACCTCTCGCCCGAGGAGGAGGCCCTCGTGCTCGCGACGCTCGATCCGATCGGCGCGATGGCGACGGCCGACGAGGTAAAGCTGAACGAACTGCTCGCCGAGGTGGCCGTCGACGACGCCGGGCTCCTGCGCTTGCTGGGCGATCTGGGTGCCCGCAAGCCCGGCCTGAGCGACCCCGACGACGTACCGGAGCCACCCGAGGAGCCCTACGTCAAGCCCGGCGAACTGTGGCTGCTCGGTGATCACCGCCTGCTGTGCGGCGATGCCACCAACCCTGGTGACGTGTCGCGACTGCTCGGCGGCGCGACCCCACGGCTCCTGGCGACGGATCCGCCGTACGGCGTGAGTCTCGACCCGACATGGCGAGACCAGCTGTACAACGGGCTTGGCCCGGCCGAGAAGCCCTACATGCGGATCGAGGGTCACCAGAACACGACCCTGTCGGGTGACACCCGGGTGGACTGGTCGGACGCCTACGCCCTCGTCCCGAGCCTCGAGGTCGGCTACGTCTGGCATGCAGGCATTCATGCCGGGGCGGTCGCGGCAGGCCTCGAGCGGATCGGCTTCGAGATCGCGTCCCAGGTGATCTGGGACAAGGGCCTCTTCGCCATGAGTCGAGGCTGGTACCACTGGGGGCACGAGCCGTGCTGGGTCGTGCGCAAGCCGGGCGTCCCCAATCTCTTCCACGGCGGCCGCGACCAGAGCACGGTCTGGCGAGCGCCCAGCCCCAAGATGATCATGGGCGGCTCGACCGAGGAGAAGTTCGACCACCCGGCACAGAAGCCGGTGGTTCTGTCCGAGATCCCGATCCGCAACCACCTCGAGGCCGGCGAGGCGGTGTACGACCCATTCCTCGGTTCGGGCACCACGGTCATCGCCGCCGAGACGCTGGGCCGCCGCTGCCTCGGGCTGGAGATCGATCCGACGTACTGCCAGATCGCCATCGAGCGCTGGCAGAGCTTCACCGGCCGGGAAGCGGAGCGGGTCGATGGGTAGGCGCGGCCCGGCACCGGCCCCGACCAAGGTGAAGATGCTCCGCGGCGAGACGCGCCCCTCTCGGATCAACCGAGACGAGCCCCGGCCGGTCGGTGAGCTCGTCCCGATCCCGACCGACATCGCGTCCGAAGCACAGGCCGTGTGGCGCCGCGTGCTGAAGGCGTTCGGTCATACCGGCGTGATCCGGGGCGCGGATGGGGATGTCATGCGGATCTACTGCGAGACGGTCGCCCGGTACGAGCGAGCGAGCCGCCTGCTCGATCAGACCGGACCCCTCGTCCGCGGGGCGCGTTCGGGCGAGCTCGTCAAGAACCCGCTCCATCAGATCGTCCGAGACAACGCCGTGCTCATCCGGTCCCTGGCGGGCGAGCTCGGCCTCACACCTGCAGCGAGGGTCGGACTCCATGCCGACGGTCGAACCCCTGGCCCGAGCACGGTCCTCCAGATGCTCCAGGCCGAAGCCCGCCGCCTCACCGGCTAAGGGCTGGCCGCCGCGCATCCTCACCCCGGTCTCCCCGGCGGACATCCGGGCCGGGGACGGGCCGGGCATGCTGGCCTTCATCGGCGCCTATGGCCGGATCACCAAGGACAGCATCGCCGGCCAGTCGGGCGTCCTCCTGCCGATCCAGGGCTGGCAGCGCGACCTCGTCAGCCGCCTCTTCGCCCGCGATCCGGCGACGCGGCGGCGCCGCCATCGGACCGCTCTGGTGGGGATGGGCCGCAAGAACGGCAAGACCGGCCTCGTCGCCCCGGTGGCGATCTATGGGCTGATGGTCGAAGGCGACGGCGCCGAGGTGTACTCCTGTGCCGCCGACCGCCAGCAGGCCAAGCTCGTGTTCGAGGCGGCCAAGCGGACGGTCGAGCTCGACCCCGAGCTGTCCGGGCTCCTGCGCCTCTACCGCGACGTGATCGAGTACCCGGCCACGGGGTCGGTCTATCGGGCGTTGTCCTCGGAGGCGTACACCAAGGAGGGGCTCAGCCCGACCCTGGTCATCGCCGACGAGCTGCACGCCTGGCCGAACCGGGACCTGTATGACGTGATGGCCCTGGCCATGGGCGCCCGGGTCGACCCGCTCATGCTGATCGTCACCACGGCCGGCGTCCGGACGGACGCCACCGGACGCGACAGCATCGCCGCCACCCTTTACCAATACGGCCGCCGCGTCGCATCGGGTGAGCTGCACGACCCGTCGTTCTTCATGGCCTGGTGGGAGGCGCCGGCCGACCGCGCCGTGGATGAGCCGGCGGGCTGGGCCGCGGCGAACCCGGGGCTCGGGGTCATCCTCGACCCAGACGAGCTCGCCGGCCAGGCCCGCAAGGCACTCTCGGGCGGGATGAGCGAGTCCGAGTTCCGGATCAAGCGGCTCAACCAGTGGGTCAACGCCGCGACGGCCGCCCTGCCATCCGGGCGGTTCGAGGCTCGGGCCGCCAAGCCTGCCCGCGTGGTCGCTCACGACGAGCCGGTCGTCCTGTTCTTCGACGGTTCATTCAATCACGACTGCACCGCCCTGCTGGCAGCAACCGTCGAGGCGACGCCGCACCTGTTCGTAGTCGACGTCTGGGAGCGGCCGGTCGATGACCCGACCTGGCGGGTCCCGATCGGCGACGTGGATCGGGTCGTCCGCGAGACCTGCCGCGACCGCACGGTGGTCGAGCTGCCGTGTGATCCATTCCGTTGGGCGCAGCTCATGGAACAGTGGGCGGCAGCCGGCCTGCCGGTCCTCGAATACGCCACCTCAGCCCCGTCGCGCATGGTGCCGGCCTGGGCCAAGTTCTATGACGCGGCCATCGGTGACGGGCTGACCCATGACGGCGACCCACGGCTGATCCGCCACATCGGCAACATGGCCCTCAAGACCGACCGTCTCGGTCCACGGCCGGTCAAGGAGCACCGCGGCTCGCCCCGCTCGATCGATCTGGGCATTTGCGCCATCGGCGCGTATGACCGCGCCACGTACTGGGCTAGCCAACCACCCACCGCTCCCTCCGTGTACGCGGAGAGGGGCCTTGCTTTCGTCTGAGGAAGCGTCGTTGCCCGCCGGCGCGACGAATTTCGAGCCCGGATGCGGCGTGACCCAAGGTGATCTCGGGGGGCTATTCCACCCGGCCAGCCGACAGGCGCCGGGACGTCGAGGCTAGGTCTGCGCGTGCCTAAGCCATGTCTCGATTGCGGTATCCCGACTCGTGGCACACGCTGCCCCTCCTGCGAACGCCAACATGACCGGACCCGTCGCCCCTCACCCTTGCAACGCTACGGCTCCGGCTACCAGCGTCGTCACCGCCAGGTGTACGGGCTACCCTGCGCGCTGCGGCTTCTCGGTTGTACCGGAATTGCGGATAGTGCCGACCATAGCGTTCCCGTGGCGCACGGTGGCCGTGACAGCGCGCTCGTGCCAGCATGTCGGGCATGCAATAGCCGACGTGGTGCGAGGGGGATAGGCGGGTCGAAAAGTCTAGACGGTCGCCCGCGCTAGTACCCTGGTCTAGCCACGCGCACGCGCGGCCGAGTTATCCGGTTTCGGTCACCATGCGACACTCGGGTCTCGTGGGCAGGAAGCGCGCTCGATCGCCGAGACGCGTTACCTCGACGGCACCGCGCTCTATCCGGATGGGCGCGCCAACGGTCAGAGTGTCTCAACCCGGCGACGAAGGTCTCGACCTGGGACAAGACGGCCAACGTAGCAGTTTTGACGAGAGCCGCCGTCCCCGTTGCCGACCTGTTCGAACCCGCCCGCCCGACTGCGCTCGACGAGGGTCGACAGGCACTAACGATCGCCACGGCCTGGCTGCGCCCGAAGGCGCCCGAGGCGAGTGCGAAGAAGCCGACGTCCGTCGATCCGGACCGACACTATGACCTCATCGTGCCGGCCAGCCTCGACGGGCCGACGGGGCGTTGACTGCGTTGATTAGCCGCACAGGGTGGGAAAGTTGCTGACTACCGTACCGGCTCCGTAACGCGCACAATGCGCCGACCGGCAGGGAGGCAGGGACCGGGGGCTCAGCGGCGCGACGACCCGTCACGGTCGCCCACACGTCGCGCTGTGCCAATGGCGAGACCGACCCCGCCCGCTCGGGCCTATCGCGCCCGAAGGAGGGTACCGTCATGGAACCAACCGCGTCCCAGTCCCGCCAACGCCGTCCCAGGGGTCTGCGAGGCGGCATTGTCATCGGCGTTTCAATCGCCCTCGTCGGTATCGGCGTCGGAACTGTCGCTGGCGCGGTCACGCCGTTCCAGATGGTCATTGTCAAGAACACCGCCTCGGAGCCAGTCCCCGTCAGCGGGACCGTCAACGTCGGCAACACCCCCACCAACCAGCAGGTGACCGTCAGCAACTTCCCTGCGACCCAGGCGGTCAGTGGGACGGTGAGCGTCGGAAATTTCCCGGCCGGCCCCCTCGCGACCAAGCGGGTCACCGCGGACCTCACCACTGCTGAGTTCGGCGGCTTCTCCTCCATGCAGTTCGCGCAGATGAACGTCACAACCGTGATCGTGGCCGACGGTGACGAAGACAACTTCAGCGTCGGTATCGGTGGGTTCCGGCTCGCCACCGATCACGAAGGAAACTTCAGCGAGCACTTTCCAGCGGCCTTCCCGGCGACCGGCCTGGTGCTGACCTGCGAGAACGCCGTCCTGGCCTGCGACGTCACGGTAACAATCCTCGGTTACTGACCCCCGCCGACGACTGGAGTGGTCCAGGACCTGACGCTGTTCCCCACGGCAGTGCTCTTGTGCCGCTCCAGATTCTCGGCCAGCCTCGACGTGCCGACGGGGCCGGCAATTATGCGGTGCCGTCTAGTGTCTCGCTCGACAAGAGGCTTGTAGTTTTCTTGATGCTCGCAGCTACGATGTTCGGTATGGCCAATCATCCAGCACCTCCGTTAGCTGTGAGCGAGTCCGAAGCTGAGGCCCTCCGAGCGATGACCCGGGCGGGCACGACCGAGCAGCGCACCGCGCTGCGGGCAAAGATCATCCTGCGGGCGGCCGAGGGGATCGCCAACGTCGCGATCGCCGCCGAACTCGGGATCTCGGTCCCGACCGTCGGGTTGTGGCGGACCAGGTTCAAGGAGCGCGGCCTGGCCGGCCTGGCCGATGGGCCCCGCACGGGACGACCGGCGACCTATGGACGGGAGATCCGGGAGCGCGTCCTGGCCACGACCCTGACCCCACCGGAGGGCGCCACCCACTGGAGCACGAGGCGGTTGGCGGCGGCGGTCGGGGTCGGCCCCAACACGATCCTGCGGATCTGGCGCGAGGGCCGGCTCAAGCCGCACCGGACCGAGACCTTCAAGTACAGCCGCGACCCCGAGCTCGTGGCCAAGGTGACCGACGTGGTCGGGCTGTATCTCGACCCACCCGCGCGGGCGATCGTCCTGTCGGTCGATGAGAAGACCCAGATCCAGGCCCTCGATCACACCCAGCCGATGCTCCAGCTCCGGCCCGGGCAGGTCGAGCGTCACACCCACGACTACAAGCGCAACGGCACGCTCGTGCTCTCGGCCGCCCTTGAGATCGCGACCGGCGAGGTGACCACCCAGACCTCGGCCCGCCATCGCGCCGCCGAGTTCCTCGACTTTCTCAACCTGCTCGTTCGGACCTACCCGCGACGGCAGCTCCACCTCGTCCTCGACAACGTGAGTACCCACAAGACGCCCGACGTTCAAACGTGGCTGGCGCGCCACAAGCGCGTGCACCTTCACTTCACCCCGACCTCGGCGTCCTGGATGAACCAGGTCGAGACATGGTTCAGCATCCTGAGCCGCCAGGCCATTCATCGCGGCTCCTTCGAGAGCGTCCGTGCCCTCGTCGCCGCGATCGAGCGCTTCACCCGGGCATGGAACACGGGCGCCTCACCGTTCACGTGGGTCAAGACCGCCGACGAGATCCTCGCCAAGGCCGTGCGCAAGCCGCAAGCGACTTCGGGCGCGGGACACTAGCGCCGCCGCAGGAGACGGTCGGCGAGTGAGCGTCGCCGCACCTCGTCGCCTCGATATCGGAGCACCTCTTCCATCCGGGTCACCATCCGCTGGGCCGCCGTGTTCCGCGGGTCGATGGTCAGTGCCCGGCGGGCCAGCGCGAGGGCGCCTGCCTCATCTCGTCGTTCCAGCGCG
>JBKKDW010000143.1:0-15766 GCA_046708025.1 Candidatus Limnocylindrales bacterium | reverse complement strand
CTCCCACTGTTCTTCTGTTGTGAGTGTTTGCTGTACTGCAAGTATCGCCAGACGCTGCTGGAGTTTCTGCATATACGCATGGCGTGAGCGCCAGTTTTCCGCAACATTTTCCTGCCAGTCCTTGTCAAATTCCTGCTTGATACTTTCCAGATTGCCGCCCAGTGCCGGCGCAGTCCCCGCAGATCGAGCTCGAAGATCAGCGGGTCGTCGGCGGGCAGCAGCGGGGCGAGGTCGGGCGCGGATGACGACGCATCGATGGGCATGGCCATCGAAGGGTAGCCGACCGTCCCGCAAGGCGCGGGACGCCTGTCAGTGCGGGACGCCGCCGGCCGCGACGCCGGAGCCCGTGGGGCGCATAACCGCATCCATGGACTGCTACGTGTGAGGTTGCCTGTCCCGAGGCCGTCAACCAGTGGTGCGGTGGTATCCGTCCACGCTCACGTTCGGGCATCCGGAACCGTTCGGAACCGTGGCGAACCCTCCCATATGCGCATATTCGCCGCGTACCAGTCCGCACAAGCGGTTATGCGGCATTGAGGAGGCGGCTCACGCGACCCACGCGACCCACGCGACGCCAGGCTCACGCTGCGGCGACCCTACGGCTCATGCGATCGGTAGTCGCGCCCGCCAGCCTGCGACAGCCGGATCGGCGCGGTCCAACTCGACGAGGCCGTCGCGCTCCAGCGCCTCGAGCGCCCCCACGACGGCCGCATGGTCGTGCTCCCCTATCGGGCCGGTCACCTCCGACCAAGCCCCGTTGTCGGCGCCCCGGAGCCGGTCGACGATCCGACCGCGGAGCCAGCGCGAGGTCGTCGCGAAGGGTGCCGGTGACTCACGCGTCGACCGCGCCGTACGCGTCGACCGCGCCGTACGCGTCGCCGGCCCTGCACCGGGACCGCGGCGCACCTCCTCGGAGACGACCGCCGCGTAGCGGCACCAGGTCCGGGCAGGACACGAGGCGCAATCGGGCCGCTGCGGCCGGCAGAGCGTTGCCCCGATGTCCATCAGCGCGTGGGTCCACTCGCCCGGCCGGTCGGGCGGGACAGCATCATCGGCCGCCCGCTGGAGCGCCGAGGCACCCAGCGCGGCGGCATCGCCGGCCAGGACCCGACCCAGGACCCGCCGAACGTTGGTGTCCACGGCGCCGACCGGCAACGCGAACGCGAGCGCCGCCACTGCCCGGGCCGTGTACGGACCGACTCCAGGCAGCGCCCGGAGCGCGTCGAGATCGGCCGGCACCATGCCGCCATGCATCGCGACGATCTGCCCTGCCGCCCGCCACAGCCTCAGGGCTCGGCGGTTGTAGCCAAGGCCCTGCCATGCCCGCAGGACATCGGCCGGCGTGGCCGCGGCCAGCGCCTGGACCGTTGGAAACGCCTCGATGAACCGGAGCCACACGTCCCCCGCCCGGGCAGCCTGGGTCTGCTGGGCCATCATCTCCAGGACAAGAATCGCGTAGGGGTTCCGCGTCTCCCGAAACGGCAGCGCGCGACCCCGCTCGGCGTACCACTCGAGGATCGCGTCGCGCGCGGCGGGCGGCAGCGGCGTCAGAACGGCCGCGGCCCCGCGGCGCCCACGTCGGCCGCGCCGCCCTGACCGCTCAGAGCTTGAGCATCACGTGCTTGACGACCGTGTAGTCCTCGACCGCGTACATGCTCTGGTCCTTGCCGTAGCCGGACTCCTTGAAGCCGCCATGCGGCATCTCGGACACGAGCATGAAGTGGTCGTTGATCCAGACCGTCCCGAACTGGATCGCCTTGGCAACCCGCATCCCGCGGCCGGCATCCTGCGTCCAGACCGACGCGGCCAGACCAAAGCGGACGTCATTCGCCCACGCGATCGCCTGCTCCTCGTCACTGAAGCGCTGGACCGTGACCACCGGGCCGAACACCTCGTCCTGGACGATCTCGGACTTCTGGTCGGGGCCGGCGATGACCGTCGGCTCGTAATAGGCGCCGGGCCGGTCGGGACGGTTCCCGCCGGTCGTGATCTCGGCGCCGCCGCGAGCCCGCTCGACCATCCCCTCGACCTTGTCGGCCTGGGCCGGGGCGATGAGCGAGCCCATCTCGATGTCGTCACCCTCGGCCGGGTCGCCCCACTTGATCGACTTGACCTCGCTGGTCAGGTCGGCCACCACGTTGTCGTAGATCCTGGGGCCGGCAATGACCCGGGTGGCGGCCGTGCAATCCTGGCCGGCGTTCCAGTAGCCCCACAGCTTGATCGCCTCGGCGACGGCGGCCAGGTCGGCGTCGTCAAAGACGATCACCGGGGCCTTGCCACCGAGCTCCAGGTGCAGCCGCTTGAGCCTGTCCGCCGCGACTCGGGCGATGTGCTTGCCCGTTTCCGTGTCGCCGGTCACCGATACCATCCCGACTTTGGGATGACCGACCAGCGGGTCGCCGAGCGTGGCGCCGGTCCCGGTGATGACGTTGAGCACGCCCGGCGGCAGGATGTCGGCCGCGATTTCGGCCAGCACCAGGGCGGTCAAGGGGGTGCGGATCGAAGGCTTGAGAATGACCGTGTTGCCGGCGGCGAGGGCCGGGCCGATCTTCCAGGCGGCCATCATGATCGGGTAGTTCCACGGCGCGATCGACGCGACCACGCCGACCGGTTCGCGCCGGATGAACGAGGTGTGGCCGGCCATGTACTCGTTGGCGGCCTTGCCCTCGAGGAGGCGCGCGGCGCCAGCGAAGAAACGCAGGTTGTCGACCACCACCGGGATCTCGTCGATCGCCGCTGGGACCGGTTTGCCGGCGTTCTTCGACTCGAGCCGACCGATCTCGTCGGCGCGGGCTTCGATGGCGTCGGCGAGCTTGAGCAGCGCCTGGCTGCGTTCCTGGGGGGTGGTCTTGCCCCACGTCTCGAACGCCTTCTCGGCGGCGTCGGCGGCCCGGTCGACATCCTCCGCGCCGGATGCCTGGACTCTCGCGATGACCTTGCCGTCGGCCGGATTCTCTACCTCGATGGTTGCACCGGATGCCGAGTCGACCCACGCCCCGTTGATTAACTGCTGGTAGGTCTTGATGCGCTCGAGGACGTCGGTCACGGAGGGCCTCCCTGGTTCGATCGGAGTCAAACGTGTCCCGCCATCCTACGCCGCGAGGGTGAGTGCGATCGCGAGGGCGCCCACCGCGCCGACCCCGACCGCGAGATCGCGCCAACCCAGGCCGACCTCCCGGTAGCGCGTCCGCGGCCCTGACCCGAACGCCCGGGCGTCCATCGACAGGGCCATTCGGTCGCCGTGACGGATGGCCAGGACCAGCAGGCCGATCAGCAGGCGCGGATGCCAGGATCCGCGCAGGCCGCGGATCCGGCGCGCCTGGCGGAGCGTCACCAGGTCCTCGCCGAAGCGCGGGATCGCCCCGTACGCGGCCAGCGCACCGTACGCGAACCGCTCCGGCATGCGCGCCTGCTGGACGAGTGAATCGGTCAGTCGGGTCGGGTCCGTGGTCAGCGCGAACACCGCGCCGACCGAGGCGATGGCCACGACCCGCAACCCGAGTGCCAGGCCGTTGGCTGCCGCTTCGACCGTCAACCGGATCGGGCCGACCGCAAGGAGTTGGGTCGCGGCCGGATCGCCGTTGCTGGACGAGAAGGCGGCGTTGAAGGTGGCAACTCCGGCGGCTGCCAGCCACAGGGGTGCGACCGCGGCAGCAAGGCGGGCCGGCCGAATGCCACCGAGGGTCAGGCCGGCCCCGAGGGCTACGCCGGCGAGGACCAGCGGCGGCCCAGGGGCGAGGGTGAACGCCAGCCCGACCAGCCAGACCAGCGCGATGACGAGCTTGATGGCCGGGCTGCTCCGCCCAAGCAGGCTGTCGAGCTGGGCATCCGTCGGCGCGAGACGCGCCGCGATCACGGGCGCCCGCCTCCTACCTGTTCGTCACTGACGATCCAGCCGTCCTCGAGCCGCACGATGCGGCCGGCCATATCTCCCACGAAGCGCTCGTCATGGGTGGCGGCAATCAGGCACGCGCCGTCGTCCAGATGCTCCCCCAGTATCTCGATCAGCCCGGTGTACCCGTGGCGGTCCTGTCCGAAGGTGGGCTCGTCCAGGACGAGCACCGTTGGGCGGCGGACCAGGATGCAGGCCAGGGACAGGCGGCGCTGTTCGCCGCCGGACAATCGGTACG
The DNA here is from genome assembly GCA_046708025.1 of Candidatus Limnocylindrales bacterium. Taxonomy (GTDB): domain Bacteria; phylum Chloroflexota; class Limnocylindria; order Limnocylindrales; family CSP1-4; genus SPCO01. Next base: position 11,636 of record JBKKDW010000143.1, on the reverse strand, counting down.
GGCTGCGCTCCCTGAAGCGGTCGAGCGACAGGCCCAGTCGCTCCATCAGCTCCCCGGCGCGAGCGGCTTCGGGCGGTGTCAGGCCGAGGGCGATCTCGTCCCCCACCCGCTCGGCCAGGAACTGGCGCTCAGGATCCTGAAAGACGTAGCCCGCCCGCCGGGCGAGATCAGCCGCCGCCAGGCGCGACGGATTCGAACCCAGGAGTTCAACCTGGCCGCGGTCCGGGCGAAGCAGACCGACGAGCAACCGACCAAGGGTCGACTTGCCGCTGCCGTTCGGGCCGACCAGGGCGATCCGCTCGCCCGCCGCCGCTTCGAACGAGAGGTCGCGGATGACCGGTTCGCCCACCTCGTAGCCGAATCGCAGGCCGGAAGCGCGGAGGATCGGCTCTCCAACACCGGCCGAACCGGCGGGGTCCCTGGGCTCACCCTCGCCCTCGACCCGGGGCGATGCCGGCAACCAGATTCCGGCCTGGGCCATCTGGCCGGCGGAGCGCGCGGCGACGTCCGCCGGCGCGCCGACGTCGATCTGGCGTCCGTCCCCGTCGAGCGCGAGGACCTGGTCGGCGAGCGGCCAGGCCTGGTCGACCCGGTGCTCGATCAGGACGATCGTGGTCGCGCGCGCCCGGCGCAGCTCGGTCAGGGCGGCGATCAACGCCGCCGCGCCGCTCGGGTCGAGGTTCGCGGTCGGATCGTCGAGGATCAGCAGACCCGGGCGCGGGGCCAGCGCGCCAGCCAGGGCCAGGCGCTGCTGTTCCCCCCCGGACAGCCGCCGCGAGCGACGTCGCTCCAGCCCCGCCAGGCCGACCTGGGCAAGGGCATCGGGCACTCGCTCGCGCATGGCGGCGACCGGCCAGGCCCGGTTCTCCAGCCCGAACGCGACGTCGTCCTCGGCGCGCTCCATGACCAGCTGGGTGGCCGGATCCTGGAGGACGAGTCCGACGCGCGCGGCCAGGCCGACCGGGCCAAGCTCCCGAACGTTCTGCCCGTCGAGTTCGAGGCGCCCGGTCATGCTGGCCGGGATCTCGCGCGGGATCAGGCCGGCGATCGAGAGCGCGAGCGTGCTCTTGCCCGAGCCGGACGGACCGACCACGAGCAGGACCCGGCCTGGCGCCAGCTCGAACGAGACCTCATCGAGTGCCGGGCGGTCGGCGGCGCGGTGAACGACCCGAAGTTCGTGGGCCAAGACGGCGGGCGGTGTCAGTCCGGGAAGCCTTCGAGCACGCCGGCGCGCTTGAGGGCGCGATGCAGCGCGACGGAACCGCCGGCCACGATCACGACAGCCGAGATGCCCATCGCCGCGCCGCGCACCAGCTGAACGACGGGATCGACGTCGGCGAAGTAGAGCGCCCAATCGTGGATCCAGGCGGCGGCAGCGCTCGCGACGGCCGCCAGCGCCAGGACCGGGAAGGTCCACAGGCGGTACATGGTGAAGGCGAAGACAAGTTCTGCGGCCGCGCCCTGCACGAAGCCGGACAGGAGCGTGTCGACGCCCCACACGCTGCCCAGGAAGGCCGACACGCCGGCGGCGACCATCTCCGCGAACAGGGCGGCGCCCGGCTTGCGGATGATCAACGGGGCGAGCACGGCCGGCACCAGCCAGACCGCATAACCCAGATCCTTGAGTGGCGGCGCGAAGGCCAGGACAGCATCGAGCGGTCCGTTCCAGAGCGTGCCCCAGAACCAGAACACGACCCCGAAGGCCACGCCGATGACCGCGCCGATGACGATGTCGCGGGTTCGCCACCGGGTGTCAGGCGCGCTGGCCAGCGCCGGACCGCGAAGGGTGGTGGCCATGGATGCAACCTCCTCGACGAGCGCAACGCGGTCACCGCCAGCGGGGACGGCGTCAACGAGTCGACGGGCCTGCTTCCTTCGCCGGTATGAACCGGATCAGGTTCGGCGGGTCTGTGGCGTTTGCCACACTCTCAGCGCACGAGGCGCTCCCCGGAGGCGATGTTCGGTTGTTCCCCGATCGTAGCACGCTCCCAGGCACCCACCGCACCGGTACCATCGCGAGCGTGTCCACCTGGGTCGAGATCGGCGATCGCGTCTTCGTGCGCCGTTACGCGGTCTACGACCAGAACATCGGGGTGGTGCTCGGCGAGGGCGCGGCCCTGGTGATCGACACTCGGTCGACCCACGCGCAGGGTCGCGAGATCCTGGCGGATCTCCGGGAGCTAACCGCAAACCCGGTCACGGTCGTGGTCGACACCCATGGCCACTATGACCACGCCTTCGGCAATCATGTCTTCCGACCGGCCGAGAGCTGGGGGCATGTCGACTGCGCACGGTTGATGACCGCCGAGCTGGCACGAGCCGCGCTCGTCAACGTGGCGCCCAAGCTGATGGACGATCTCGCCGAGGTCGTGATCGATCCGCCCAATCGCACGTTCCAGACGGCCGTAACGATCGAGGTCGGAGGCCGCTCCCTGGACCTCCGGTACCTCGGCCGCGGCCACACGGACAACGACATCGTGGTCTCCGTTCCCGGCGCCGACGTCATCTTCGCCGGCGATCTGGTCGAAGGCGGCGCAGTCCCCTCCTTCGACGATGCCTACCCTCTCGACTGGCCGGCGACCGCAAGTGCGCTCGCGGATCTGGTCACCGGCACGATCGTGCCTGGCCACGGCAACCATGCCGGTCGCGCCTTCGCCACCGAGCAGGCAGCGGCCATCGCCGTGATCGCCGAGCTCGCACACCGCGTCCATCGAAGCGAGATCACGCTCGACGACGCTCGTTCGCTCACACCCTTTCCCGCCTTCCCACCCGAGGACGTCCGGGCACCGCTCGAGCGTGCCCTCGCTCAGCTGCGGGGCGAGCTGACCGGACCAGGCGTCCGCAAAGCGCAGGACGAACCAGGCGGGCGGGCCTAGACTCAACCTGTGGCACGTCTTGCGGAGCCGGATGTCGGCGCACCGCTCCAGATCTTCCCGGCCCGGCCGCGCCCGATTGTGAAGGCGACGGACCTTGGTTCGGCCCAGGTCCTCAAGCACCTGGACGTGTTCCTGGTATCCGATGCCTTTGGCGACATCCATGCCGACGGTCGTGGCATGGGGCTGTATGACGGAGACACCCGGATCCTGTCGTGCAGCGTGCTGCGCATCGCCGGGGAGCGCCCGGTCATCCTTCATTCGGACCCTGGTGGCAGCTGGCGCGGCGTGGTCACCGCGACCAACCCCGAGTACCGCAAGGATCCGGGCGACAAGATGGGCGGCGACATGCGAATCCTGCGCCAGACCATCTCGATCGGGCGCGAAAGGACCATCGCCGAGGTCTACCGCGAGCGCCTCGACATCGAGAACCACGGGCCGATCGAATTCGGCTGCGACGTGGAGCTCGAGGTCGACGCCGACTACGCCGACATCTTCGAGGTCCGCGGCTATGCCCGGCCGGCCCGCGGCAAGCTACTGCCGATCGAGGCGACCGCCGACGGCGGCCTCCTCTTCGGGTACCTGGGGCTTGACGGCGTCACCGTCCGGACCCACATCGCCTTCGATCCGCCGCCCCTCCTGCGGCCTGCCGGCGAGGAGCGTGGGGGCTCCGTCGTCGCTCGCTGGGCGAGCCCGCTCCGCCCGGGCGAGCGTCGCCAGTTCGCCTGGACGGTGCACGCCTCGCGCGACCCGGTCCAGAACGTCCCGGCGCTTGATCCCGAGGCGCTCGATCCGGCCCACGCTCACGCAGACTGGCTGAGCGCGAACGCGGTCATCGAAACCGACCACGAGCTGATCAACCAGGTCATTCGGCGCTCCATGGACGACCTGTGCCTGCTCGAATCGACCGACCCGCTGGGCGATCGGTTCATCGCCGCGGGGGTGCCCTGGTTCAGCACGCTCTTCGGTCGCGATGCGCTGATCACCTCGCTCCAGGCGATCGCCTTTGCGCCGCGACTCGCGATCGAGACCCTGGAGATCCTGGCCGGGCGCCAGGCCACGGCCGTCGACGACTGGCGTGACGCCGAACCGGGCAAGATCCTGCATGAGCTCCGGACGGGCGAGATGAGCCGGACCGGCGAGCTCCCGTTTGCGCCCTATTACGGGTCGATCGACTCGACGCCCCTGTGGCTCATCCTGCTCGGCGAGACCCATGACTGGACGGGCGACGACGCCCTGGTCGATCGGCTCTGGCCGAACGCCCTCGCGGCATTGGACTGGATCGATCAGTGGGGCGATCGCGACGGTGACGGCTTCGTGGAGTACGAGCGGCGGGCCGAGAGCGGCCTTCGCAACCAGGGGTGGAAGGACTCCAGCGACGCGATCCGCTGGCTCGATGGGTCGCTGGCCGAGACGCCGATTGCCCTGGCCGAGGTCCAGGGCTACGTGTTCGATGCCAAGCAGCGCATTGCCAGGCTCGCGCGGCGGCGCGGCGATATCGACCTGGCCGACCGGCTTCAGACCGAGGCGGCCTTGCTCCAGGGCCGATTTGCCGAGCACTTCCGGCTCCCGAACGGGGACCTCGCCATGGCCCTCGACGGTTCCACGCGAACCTTAGACACGATCGGTTCGAACGCGGGCCATGCCCTGTGGAGCGGAATAGTCCAGGCCGAGCACGCGGAGGCGGCGGTGGCGGCCCTCGGATCGAGCGCGATGGTTTCGGGCTGGGGGCTGCGCACGTACGCCGCGGACCAGCCTGGCTACAACCCGATCGGCTACCACACGGGGTCGATATGGCCGCACGACACCGCGATCGCGGCGGCGGGCCTTCGCCGCTACGGCTTCGACGAGGCCGCGGACACCTTGTCGAGCGGCATGCTGGCGGCTGCCCAGCACTCCCCCGCCTTCCGGCTGCCCGAGCTGTTCTGCGGCTTCGACCGGGCGTCGACCGGCGCCCCCATTGCCTATCCCGTGGCCTGCTCGCCGCAGGCCTGGGCGGCCGGGGCGGCGCTGATGCTGATCCGTACGATGCTCGGCCTTCAGGCAGACGCACCGAACCGGCGGCTCACACTGGACCGCCCGATCCTGCCGGCGAGCCTGACCAAGGTCATCATCCGCGGTCTGCGGGTCGGCGAGGCCTCGTGCGATCTGCTGTTGCATCGATGGCGCGGACTGACCAGTGCGGAGGTGCTGCGCAAGGATCCAGGGCTTGAAGTCGTCGTCCGACTTTGAGGATCGCTCAGGTGGCTCCGCCTCTGGAGGCCGTCCCGCCGATCGGGTACGGGGGGACCGAGCGGATCGTCGGGGAGCTGGTCAGCGAGCTCGATCGGCGCGGACACAAGGTCACCACCTTCGCCAGCGGCGATTCGCGCGTTCCCGGTCGACACGTTGCAACCGTGCCACTGGCGCTTCGGCCGATCGGCTTCGGCGACGAGCCTGCCGAGCACTTCCGGCGCACCGTGGAGCTGGTCCTCGAGCACCAGGCCGAGTTCGATCTGATCCACGCCCACATCGATTCGTGGAACCTGGAACTGGCCCGTTTGGCGCAGATTCCGGTCGTGTCCACGTTCCACGGCCGGCTCGATATGCCGTGGACGCGCGACGCGTTTGGTGGCGGCCTGAGCGGCCTCGTGGCCATCAGCCAGGACCAGGCGCGCGTGCACGCAAAGGCCGATTGGACGGTCATCTACCACGGCGTGACCTTCCATCCACCGCCGCTGCCGGTGATCCCTGGGGAGGACTTCGCGTTCGTTGGCCGGATGTCCCCGGAGAAAGGGTTCCCCGAAGCGATCGAGATTGCCCGCCTGACGGGCCGACGATTGATGGTGGCGGCCAAGATCCCGACCCGGCAGATCGAGATCGACTATCACAATGCGGTGATCCGACCCCTCCTCGACCGGGCCGATGTGACCATGCTGGGCGAGCTGTCCGAGGCAGATCGCGACCGGCTCGTGGCCGGGAGCCGAGCGTCGCTCGTCCCCTCCGCCTGGCCGGAGCCGTTCGGTTTGGTCGTGATCGAGGCGTTGGCCTGCGGCACGCCGGTGCTGGCCCGCCGGGCGGGTGCGATTCCCGAGATCCTGCGCGACGGGATCGATGGCTTCATCGGCGACGACGCCCAGCAGCTGGCCTTCTTCGACGAGGCGCTCGATGGGCTGGATCGGGCGGCCATCCAGGCGGCGGCCCTGGAGCGCTTCGCCGTGGGGCGGATGGTGGACGGCTACGAGGCTCTCTACCGGAAGTTGTTGGGCATTTGACGCGGGCGCCTGCGCATGTGCCTGCATGCGATGGTTGGCCAATTTCACGCTCGCACCAGAAAAGACTCTCTCCGGCGAACCCGAATCGCGATAGTTCCAGGCAAGCGGAACAATTCGTCCGCGAGGGGGCGGTCCCGGTGGCCGTGCCCGCCCCGGTGGTTGTGCCCGCCCCGGACGGTCGTTACGCATGGTTCGAACGACCGCGGAATCGTCGTCGCGAGCCACCGCCCGCCAGGCGCCCAACCCTCGGCAGGTCGTTCCACGTGGTTCGAACGATCGAGGAAGGCGTCTCGGCAGGCGGCGGTCCGCGAGGCGTCCGACCTCCGGTGGTCGTTCCGCATGCTTGGAACGATCGCGGAATCACCCGGCGGGCGACCGTCCGCGAGGCGCCTGTCCCTCCGGTGGTCGTTCCGCATGCTTGGAACGATCGCGGAATCGACTTCGCGGAGAACGATTTTCCGGCGGGCCTCGTGCGCCACGCAGGCCCCGTTGGCCACGCGGGCCACACCGGCCATGCGAGCCCATCCGGCCTCGGCCGGGTGCCACCTACGCGCCGACGCGAACGATCCAGCGGCCCCGAGCCGAGCCCGCGACGATGCCGTCAAGGGCGCCCTCCAGGTCGTCGAGACTCACCTCCGTGACGTGCCGGCCGAGCTCTCGGGGCCGCAAGTCGGTCGCGAGCCGATCCCAGATAGCGCGCCGCCGGGCGATCGGAACTAGCACTGAATCCATCCCGAGCAGGGCAACCCCACGCAGGATGAACGGAAAGACGGTGGTCTCGAGCTTCGCGCCGCCGGCGTTGCCCGACGCGGCCACGGCCGCGCCCCGCTTGAGGGTGCGCAGCACGTACGGGAGCGTCGCCCCGCCGACCGCGTCAACCGCACCGGCCCAGCGTTCCGAGTCGAGCGGCCGCCCTTCGCCAGTCACCTCGTCGCGCGTAAGGATCCCGGCCGCCCCGAGGGCGCGCAGCCGCGCGACCTCCTCGGGCTTGCCGGTGGCGGCCCAGACTTCGTAGCCGCGATCGGCAAGGATCGCCAACGCGGTACCGCCCACTCCGCCCGACGCGCCGGTCACCAGCACCGGTCCGGAATCGGGCTGAAGGCCACGGTCCTCTAGGGCAACGATGGACGTGGCCGCGGTGAACCCGGCCGTGCCGATCGCCATCGCGTCGCGCGGCGCGAGCCCGAGGGTGAGCGGCACAACCCAGCCCGCCGGCACCCGCTGGTACTCGCTGTAGCCGCCGTGACGCGACACGCCCAGGTCGTAGCCGTGAGCCACGACTGAATCGCCAAGGGCGATTCCCGGGTCCTCGCTCGCCACCACCTGCCCGGCCAGGTCGATCCCCGGGATGAGCGGGCTGATTCGGGCGACCTTGCCATCCGCGCGGACCGCCAGTCCATCCTTGTAATTGACACTCGACCACCCAACCCGGATCTCGACCTCGCCCGCCGGCAAGTCCGCCTCGGCGAATTCGCGGACGCCTCGCTCGACCTGGTCGCCTACCTTCTCGACGACATACGCCCGGAAGCTGGCGGGTATTGCGGTCATCGATCTCCTGCGCGAGGGTTTCCGCTCATCGTAGCCAAACCCAACGTTGCGTTTCGGTGGAACGGGTTGACGGCCGGGCGCGCTGTCCGGCACCATCCGCAAACCGTGAGACTCATTAGCTTCTCCTTGAATCGGTGTATGCGCTGGCGGCCCTGCCGTGCGGAGGATGGGGTCTGTCGTCTCGCGCACCTGACGAGAGGTTGAGCGGGCCCGAAGACGATGGTCCCGGGGCTGCAGACTCCATGCCGGAGCTGCAGCTTTTTCGTGCTTCCGAACCAAACGACGGGTGGCCGCCAACCCACCGGCCTTCCCAGGGCCCGGGACCATCGGCAGACCCCACCCCACCTTCGGAGATCAACGACATGACCATTGCCACAACCCCCGCGGTCGAGTTCGAGCGCTCCCTGGCCGAGAACGCGCACTACGCCGCCCAGTTCGACCGCTCGATTCTCCCGCTTCCGCCCGGACGCCGCCTCGCAGTGCTGGCCTGCATGGACGCGCGGCTGAACGTCGAAGAGTTGCTGGGCCTGCGGACCGGTGACGCCCACATCATCCGCAATGCCGGCGGGCTGGCAACCGACGATGCGATCCGCTCGCTGGTGATCAGCCAGCACCTCCTCGGCACCGAGGAGATCATCGTGGTCGAGCACACCGGCTGCGGCATGCTGACCTTCGAGGACGACGCGGTTCGCGCGTCGATCGCCGAGGCGACCGGTACCAGCGTCGACCTCCCGCTGCTCGCCTTTCCTGACCTGGAGTCAAACCTGCGGGCCCAGGTCGAGCGAATCCGCGCCCATCCGTGGGTCAAGGACGTTCCTGTCAACGGCGCGATCTACGAGGTGGAGACCGGACGCCTCCGGCGGGTCGACTGACCCAGCGCCGGCTGCGCAGGGGTGGCCGGCGTCAGGGCGTCGAGGGTTCGGCTGCCGCAGGGATCGGCGTCGGGCTTGCCTCGATCTCGGGCGTCGGTGTCGTTGTCGGTTCGCCGGACGGGCTCGGATCGGGTGACTGGCTCGGGTCGGGTGACTGGCTCGGCGGCGGCTGCGCGGATGGGCTGGGCGCAACCGTCGGTCTTGCCGTCGGCACAGGTTTCGGCCGGGGCGCCGGCGAGCACGACCCGACCCCGCTCCCGGCGGCGACCCCAGGCGTCCCCTTCGATGGGGCGTACGCGGCCGCCGGCAGCTCGCCGTCGATGGCGAAGAGGGCGGCCGCCAGCTCGCGGATAGCGGCCACGTCAGGGACCTGGATGGAGCCTCGCGTGTCTAAACCCGTGCGCACCATTGGGTCCCTGATCACGGCGCGATAGGTCTGCTCACGACCGACCACACTGGCGAGCTCGGCCAGATCAGGCAGCAGGTCGCGCGGGAGATTGGTCTCGACCGTCGTGCCGACCGCCTGGAGCAGCCCGATCGGATCCATCAGGAACGCCCCCCCGACGATCGAATCGCGGATCCCGGCGATGAGCTCCTGCTGGCGCGCCGCGCGCGTGAAGTCGCTCTCGCCCGATGCGTTGCGGACCCGGGCATAAGCCAGCGCCTGCTGGCCGTTCAGATGATGACGGCCGGCGCTGATCGAGAAGCCCCGGGTGAAGCCGTACTCGTCGTAGCTCGGGTCGCAGAACGAACGGGCGACGTTGACGTCGACGCCACCGAGGACGTCGACCACCCGGACGAATCCACCCAGGTTGACCTTGGCATAGAAGTCGATCGGCATGTTGAGCAGTGTCCCGAGGGCGCCCACCAGGACGTCCAGCCCGGTCCCGTCGGACCCCGGGAACTGGGTTGGATGGCGCCGCGCGTAGGAGACCAGCGAGTTGATCTTGTCGCGGTACTGGCGGCCGTCGGCCATCGGCACGTCGACCATATCGCGCGGGATGGACAGCATGGAGACGGTCCGGGTAGCCGGGTCCAGGGAGACCACGATCATCGCGTCGGTCAAGTAGGTGGTCCGACCGATCCCGGAGTCCACGCCGATGATCAGCCCGGTGATTCGATCGCCGGCAGGACTCAGGGAAGGCGTGGTGGACGGGCTCGGCGGCGCAGTCGACAGGAAGCTCGGATCGGGCACTGGCGCGACCGACGGGAGCGGCTCGGCAGCCGCGGCCGGCTCCACGAAGATCTGGTCGGCCGCCTGGCGCGCGATCTCGGTGACATACCCGGCGTAGGCCTGGGGCGCGATCACGAAAGCCAGCATGAGGGCGATCGGCAGCAGCTCGCCTCGGCCCGGTCGGGGAAGGGCCGGATCGAACAGGCTCGATCCAACCGCGATCAGCCGGGACGCGAGGAACAGGCCCTGGGCCGCCAACAGCCCCCAGATCACCTGGACCGAGAGGAGCGACGCGGCCAGCCGGGGTGCCGAGGTCGTCGCCACGATCCAGAGGACCGCTACAATCATCACCAGCAGCGGCGCCACGAACAGGAGCGCTCGTCGCCGTCGGCCGGCGAGCAGGTGGCCGAGCCCGGGGATCAGCGCGTCGAGGAGTGCCGGGGGATAGCGGGACCGGTGACGCGAACCCGGCAGCTGGCTGGGATCGGGCGGCTGATCCACGGGCGGCAGGGTAGCAGGGACGCGCAGCTCAATGCGGTATCATCGCCGCCGCCCCACTGGCGAGTGGCCAAGCGGTAAGGCGCCTGACTCTGGATCAGGAGATCGAAGGTTCGAATCCTTCCTCGCCAGCCAATGTCATGAGTCGCGACATATGAGTCACATGAGTCGGGACATCCGAGTCACTGTGATCCTCCTGTCGCCTGGGACCCCGGCCATCGGCCGGGGTCTCGTCGTGTGTTGCGCCAGTAGCCCTTGTCGGGCTCGATCCGGTGGGTCGAGAGGATCTCGCCGGTGTCGAGCGCGACGACCGTGACCTCGAGCTCATCGGCGATGGCCAGGACGCGCCGGCGGGCGAACGCTGCACCGATCTTGAGGTGGTACATCCGGCCGGCCCGGCGCAGGGTGATCGCACCCTTCTTGTCGGCGATGTCGTAGCGCAGGCGGAAGTGGCCGGGTGCGCCGCGACCGGCGGGATGGGCCTTGGGCGTCGCCCGGTAGGCCTCGCCCGGGGTGATCCGCCCGGTCGCCCGGTGCGGCCGCTGCTCGTCGTAGGCGAGCCGGAAGGCATCGAGCTGGCGCTGCAGCTCGGCGAGGGTGCGCGCCGCCGGCTGCTGCTCGAGCCAGCGCTTCAAGGTCTGGTGGAAGCGCTCGATCTTGCCCTGGGTCTGGGGATGTCCTGGGGCTCCGTTCTTCTGGCGGATACCCAGGTAGGCGAGCACGTATTCGTAGCCGTTCCGTCCGCCGGTGAAACGCGACGTGTACACCGCGGCGTTGTCGGTGAGCGTGGCGGCGGGCCAGCCATGGGCATCGCCGGCCGCGGTGAACGTGGCCACCACGTCGTCGCCGGCGACCCGCCGGAATGCCGTGCAGCCGAGCAGATAGCGGGAGTGGTCGTCGAGCCAGCTGATGATCTCGACCTCGCTGCCATCGGCCAGCCGCCAGTGGGTGAAGTCGGACTGCCAGCACTCGTTGGGTGCCGTGGCCTCGAACCGGATCCACGAGCTGCGCGGTCGCTTGCGCGGCTCTGGGACGACGAGTCCCGCCGCGTGGAGGATCCGGCGGATGGTCGAGCTCGACGGGGCCGGCCGGCCCTCGCGCTCCAGGTGCCAGGCGATCGTGACCGGCCCCGCGTCAAGCCCGTGGGCGATCAGCTCCCGGCGGAGGGCGACGATCCGGTCGCGGGTCGCGTCGGGCGTGTGGCCAGGGTTGGACAGGGGTCGGCGGGAACGGGGCTCGAGGGCCTCGAGCCCACCGTCGCGGTAGCGGCGGACCAGGCGCGTGAGCTGTTGCCGGCTGATCCCGTACGCGGCTGCCGAGGCAGTGACGGACAGGTGCTTGGAGACGACCTTGAGGACGGCCACCCGATGTTTCGACATGCGCCCGACTGTCACGCATGTCGCGACTCACCTGTCGC
>JBKKDW010000142.1:0-18710 GCA_046708025.1 Candidatus Limnocylindrales bacterium | reverse complement strand
AGGCCAGGAACGGCAGGTAGCGCGTGGCGACCGTGGCCCGCCGACCCCGGCTGGTCGCCAGGTTCGAGCACACCCGATAGAGCCAGGCCCGGACATTGTCGGGCGCTCGGCCGGCCTGGACCTCGCGAACGAGCCGCAGAAAACTCTCCTGGACCAGGTCCTCGGCGGCCGTCCCGCTGTGCGTGATCCCCAGTGCGAAGGCGTAGAGGGCACGTTCGAATGCGTCGTAGGCGGCGGAGACGATGTCGACGGCAGTGGCCCGTTCGGCGGTGCGCGGTCGCACGCCCCCGAAGACGATGTCGGCACCGGCAGCGGATTCAGGCACGGGGTCAGGACGCTCATCGCCACCCGGTGTTACATCGTCCGATTCCCCCGGCCGCTGATCGGGCAAGCGGCCACCCTCCTCGGACGGTATCGCCGGGCTATCTCGCCGGGCGAGCCGTGAGGATCAGTCTCGACCGGGATCGGCCCGTGTCAAGGGCCGCGCTCAACCCGCAGGGGCCGAGGTTTCGCTATCGCGTCATCCGCGGGTTACCGCGCCCTCGAGCAGTGCGTAGGTGAGCCGACCGAGACGGGACTGGACGACGATGATCGCGATCAGGTCTCGCCGCATCTCGGCAAGGCGCAGCAAGCGGATGAGTCGTTCGAACTCGCGAGTCATCAGAGACCTCCTGTGCCTTTCATCGAGCGGACCCGGCTGACATCGGCCATGTGACGCGATCGCCCCCGCGGTGTTACCGCCGTCCTCGCTCGTAACATGCCGATCGATCCGGCGTCCTGTTCCGTCGAACCAACACGGAGTGACCTTGATGACGGATCTACGGACTGCGCCCCTGCAACGCCGAGCTGCGCTGACGGTCGGAGTGGTCGGCCTAGCGGCCCTCGTCCTCGCCGTCGCGGTCTGGCCGGCGGGGGCGCCAACGGGTGCGAGCGTGGCCGCGCCGCCATCGCCGACCGCCACCGCCTCCGTCGCCTCGCCAACAGCCGGGGCGGCGGCATCGGAAACGCCTCCGGTTGCTGACCAGGAAGCGGGATGGGGTGGCCTCGACCTCCCTCCGATCGTGGTCGAGGCGACGCTCATGGCGACAAGGATGGATCGGGACCAGGTCGCCACGACGACGGCGTTCACCCTGAAGAGCCTCGGTCAGTGGAGCGCAGCAGACCTCGCTCGCGCGGTCGTCGTCGAACCCTCGATCGATCTGAAGGTGAAAACAGGCGCAGACGCCACGACTGCGATGATCCAGCCGGCCAAGGCCCTCGAACCCGGCCGGCTCTACCGGTTCACCGTCCACACGCCGGACGGGGTCGTCGCCGGATCGTGGGCCTTCCAGGCTGCGGCGCCCCTCAACGTCGTGACGACAGTGCCGGGCGACCAGGCGACGAAGGTGCCGGTCAACACAGGGGTCGAGATGACCTTCGATCAGGACGGCGTCCTCGGGGTCGCCTCCTACTTCTCCATTCAGCCCGCGGTCAAGGGCGCGTTCGAGCAACACGGCCGAACGGTCGCCTTCGTACCCGAGGATCCGTTGCAGCCGGGGACCCTCTATACCGTCACGCTCACGCGCGGTGTACGTCTCGAGGGCTCCGACCAGATCCTCGAAAAGGATCTGCAGGTTCGATTCGAGACAGCACCAATCCCACCGCCGACCGGCACTTCGCCACAGCCTCCGTCCATCTGGTTTGGTTTCGACCGGTCGATGATCGAGGTCCGGCCGAACGAACGCCCGATCATCGCCGTCTCGATCTCGGCGTCGTCGCCGGCGCTCCAGCGCGCTCCATTTCCTGTCGACGTCTACCGTCTCTCATCCGAGAAGGCCGGAATCGACGCTGTCCAACGCCTGAGGGTGGCTCCGTACTGGGCGACGGCGTCGAGAGTCGGGCTCGTTTCGATCGACGGCCTCACACGAGTCGCCTCATTCAATGCGGATACCACGTCGATCAACGATTGGGGTGGATTCTCCGTCCGCCTCCCGACACCGCTGGAGCCCGGCTGGTACCTCGTGGAGATCCCTCGCCCGGACCGCCCGGCCCAGACGGTCATCCAGGTCACCGAAATCGCGGCATATTCGGCTGTCGCCAGGGATCGGCTCGTCGTGTGGGCCAGCGACATCGCGACCGGCGGGCCACTCGCGGGCGCCAGCGTCGGAGTGATCGGCGGAGACTCCCTCGGCGTGACCGACACCGACGGCCTGCTCATCGCGAAGACCCCCGCATCGATTCTGGCTGCCGCAGGGGACTCGCACGACGCTCAGGCGAAGCAGCTGGCGATCCGAACGGACGACGGACGATCGCTGGTTGTCCCGGTTGGAATTGCGGGCAACGGAGGCGCCTACCTCTCGGACGGCCCGAGTTATGGCGGCGGCTATGGAGACTATGGCGACTGGGGCCACGGCGGTGACTATGCCGACGACGGTGAAGCGGCGGCGAATTACTGGCGGTTCCTGGCCACCGATCGGGGGATCTACCGGCGAACCGACATGATCAACGTCTGGGGATACCTCCGCTCCCGCGATGGGGCTCGACCGCCGAACGACCTTGCGCTGATCCTGACCGGGTCCGGCGCCTCCACCGAAATCGCATCAGTTGCAGCGAAGGTCGATCGGTCCGGCGCATTTGTGGCCAGTCTCGCTATCGACGATCTGCCCTATGGCGGATACACGGTCGAGCTGATGGCGGGCGATCTGTATCTCGGCAGCGTCTGGGTGAGCGTTGAGGAGATCCGCAAGCCGTCGTACAGCCTCTCGCTCACGACGGACCGCCACGTGCTGGTTGCAGGCGATCCCGTAACGGTCACCGCTCGCGCGACGTTCTTCGACGGAACACCCGTGCCGGGGGTCGACCTCGACCTCAACGTGTGCGGGGCCCCGCGGGCCTCCACGACAGGTCGGACCGGAACGGTGACGATCGCAACGGCGGCAACGGAACGAGGCTATGTTTCGGTTCAGCCAGCACGATCAGAAGAGTCGGAGATCAGGGATTCGACGTATGTCCGGGTCTTCCCCAGCAGCGTGATGATCGACGCGGCGGCGACGATCGACGGCGGGCGGATCGACCTCGAGGGAACGCTCAACCAGGTGGCTATCCAGCGCCTCGAAGCGGCGTGGCCAGACGAATGGTCGGTCGATGCCAAGGGTTCGCCGGTTCGCTACGGAACGATCTCGGTCGAGGTCATCGAGCGCGTGGCCGTGCGGACCAAGACCTACTCCGTGTACGACTTCATCAGCAAGCAGGTGTTCTACACCTACGACTATCGGTGGGACGAGGTATCGCGCTTCTCTCGATCGCTCACGAGCGGCGAAGACGGGTCGTTCGGTCTGCAGTTCGCGGCCGACCCCAAGCACGACTACGACATCAAGGTGTCCGCCCGGGATGACGCCGGACGCCAGGTCCAAACATGGGTCTGGACCCAGGGACCCGAACGCCCTGAGGAACGAACCACCAGTGGCTCGCTCGTACCGTACCTCGCATCACAGGACTGCAGGGCACCCAACGCCAGTGCGTATCGCGTCGGCGATCCGGTCTGCCTGCAGATGCGCAACGACGCGGGCCCCCTCCCGAGTGGCGGAGGAAACCGTTACCTGTTCTTCTCCGCCCAGAGAGGCCTTCGACAAGTGGTTCTCCAGGATTCTTCGCTGTTCAGCTCGACATTCACGGCCGATTACGTGCCAAATGCGCAGATCTGGGGCGTCAGGTTCACGGGTATGACATTCACGCCTGTCGAAGAACCTCACTGGGCCAGGTTCGACCCGGAGCAGCGCCGATTGACCGTGACGCTCAAGGCAGACCGCAAGCGGTATGCGCCGGGCGAGACCGTCACCCTCGATCTCCGGACGACTGACATCGTCGGCAGCCCGATCTCGGCCGCCGTCGTGCTCCGGGCCGTCGACGAGAAGCTGTTTGCGATTGGCGGAGCGTACGACCAGGATCCACTGTGGGATCTGTACAGGCAGAGCGTGGACTCCGGGCTGCTGTGGACGCATGGATCCCACCCGCTGCCGTTCGTACGTGGCCCTCGAAATGAGGGCGGCGACACGAGCGGAGGCGGGGGCGACGAGGGCAGGAGCGAGTTTGCCGACTCGGTGCTGTTCAAGAGGGTGACCACTGACGACACCGGACGCGCCCGGATCTCCTTCAAGCTTGCCGACGACCTGACCTCGTGGCACGTCAGCGCCAGTGCAACGACGACCGTGCCGGAGGCGGGTGCAGGATCGATCCTGATCCCGGTCGGACTCCCGTTCTTCGTCGAGGCGACCCTGGCGCCCGAATACCTGGCCGGCGAACGCACAACGCTCCGCCTTCGCGCCTACGGCTCCGCCCTTCGTCAGGGTGATCGGGTGACCTACACCGTCGCCTCGAAGTCGCTTGGGATGCCGGCGACGACTGTCCGCGGGTCGGCCTTCGACGACGTCGAGGTACGCCTGCCAGTACTTTCGACCGGCGAGCGTGCCGTAACCATCTCCGGGTCGGTCCAACGCGACGGAGCGACCCTGTCCGACCGGCTGACCCGTCGCTTCGCGGTGGTCGACTCGCGACTCACCCGCACCCGGAGGACGTACGCGCCACTGACTTCGGGGTTCCGACCCGAGGGTGGCGCCGGCTGGACGACCTACGTGTTTTCGGATGCCGGGCGCGGCAGGTACTTATCGCTTCTCCAGTCGCTGAGCTGGGCGCGCGGCGCTCGCGTCGACGAAGCCCTCGCGGCGACGATCGCTCGGGACCTGCTGGTCGAAGACTTTGGTGTCGACCCCGACTGGCTCCCGAAAGCGACGTTCAATCCCGACCGGTATCAGCGCTCGGACGGTGTCGCGCTCTTGCCGTACTCGTCAGCCGACCTCGGCCTGACCGCCCGGATCGCGCTGCTGGCAGGCGATCGCTTCAACCGTGGTTCCCTGGTCTCGTGGCTGCAGCAGGTCCGGGATGACCCGGCATCGACCCGCGAGCGTCGCATTCTCGCGCTCGCCGGTCTGGCCGGTCTCGGCCAGCCGGTCCTGACAGACCTTCGATTGGCCGGCGCCGATCCGGGTCTTACCATCCGTGAGCGCCTCTACCTGGCGCTCGGGGCCGCCATCCTGGGTGATAACTCGACGGCCGCGGCGATCGAGCGCGACCTGCTGGACAGGTATGGTCAGCGGCGTGGAGCGGCGATCCGGCTCCGTGTCGGCGGGTCACTCGACGAAACGATCGAGGCGACGTCGCTGGTGGCCCTCGTGGCCGCCCAGCTGGGTGAACCGTTCGCCCCGGAGCTCGAGGCATACGTGGACGCCAATGCGGCTGCGGACGATCTGTACAACCTGCAACAGGTGGCATTCGTTACCCGGATGCTCGACCGAACGCCTTCGACGGCCGCCCGGTTCGCCTACACGCTGAACGGCAAGCGCACCGTCGTGGACCTTGAACCCGGCCAGAGTTCCTGGCTGGTGCTCCTGGGGGACCAGCGCAACGGACTCTCGTTCGAGCCGCTGACCGGGAGCGTGAGCGTGGCGACCACATGGCAGGTTGCGCGGGATGTCAGCACGATCGAACGAGATCCCGAGCTCGCGATCACCCGCACCGTACTACCCGCTGGAGACCTGCCGAGCACCGGCTTTGTCGAGGTCAGGTTGAGCGCGACGTTTGGGTCGCAGGTGGTGTCCGGCTGTTATCTGGTTACAGACCTCGTCCCCTCAGGTATGGCACCGGTCACGCGCTTGCAGGTCCCGGCAGGGGAAGACCCGGCAGGGGACCCAGGCCGGTTCGAGACGCCCTGGGAAATCGAGGCGCAGCGCGTCTCGTTCTGCGTCGATCCGGCGAAATCGAAGGAGCCGACAGTAACGACGCGCAGCGTCGAGATGCGCTACTTCGCTCGGATCGTCAGCCCCGGTGAGTATGTCTGGGAGCCGGCGGTGATCCAGTCCACCGCCGCGACCGAGAGCATCACCTTCACCAGCGTGCGCCGTATCACGATCCGCTGACCTCGCCGGCCCGGCGCTCGCCCGAGATTCCTGCCAGATGTGCACGTGGTGAGCGTTGCGCCGCGACCAGCCGCCTCCTGATCGCAGGATGCCAGGCCGCAACCCGATTTCGTGCTTGACCGAGCTGGTTCCACCCCCGTGCCGGGTTTCCCGGACGGCAAAGTCGAGCCTAGCGACCACCCGGTGAGCATGTGGCAGGATCGTAGCCGGCTTGGAGGCCAGAGGGCCGTTCGTCGCTTGATTTGGTAGAACAGATGTTCTATCTTGGTCGGATGACGGCACTCTCTGCGGACGTGACGGCTGCCGTGGCGAGCCTCCAGGCTCGTTGGGGAGCGGCAGCTCCGCGGATCACGGAACGAGTCACGGAAGGGGCGCTGGCCCTGGCGCCCATGCCGGCTCTGGCGTCAGCGCCCGGACCGGCAGCGAGTCCGGGACCGAAGCTGGACCCGAGCGAGCGGATCATCCGGACCGGCTTTGCGGCCCTCGACGCGATCCTGGGACCGGGCGGGCTGCCGCGCTCGGCGAGTGTCGCCATCCGCGGTGACGGCTCGAGCGGCCGGACCACGCTCGTCCTGCGGCTCGCCGCGGAGGCCCAGGCCACGGGTGCCATCGTGGCCTGGCTCGATCTTGCCCGGAGCTTCGATCCGGTCGAGGCCGTCGCCCGGGGCGTCCGCCTCGAATGGCTGGTGATCATCACCCCGGAGACCCTCGGCGAGGGCCTGGCCATCGGTGGCGCGTTGCTTGCCGGTCGTTCGGTGGACCTGCTGGTCCTGGACCTGCCCGGCGGGCGCCTTGCGACCACGAACCGTCCGGCCGTGATCGCCGACCGGCTGGGCCGTCTCGCCGCCCTCGCCCGGCGGTCGGAAACGCTGTTCATCGTGCTGGAGCCACCCGGCCTTGCCGGTGGCCTGGCCGGGGCTGTTGCCGCATCGACCAGTCTTCGCCTGGAGCTGGCTCGACGCTCATGGATCCGCCTCGGGCGCGACATCGTCGGCCTGCGCACGGAGGCGCTGGTCGCCCGGAACCGCTACGGCCCGCCGGGACGCCGACAGATGCTCCGGATCCTCTACGCGGACGGCGGGGAGCGTGACACCTGCCTCCGCCGTGACGAGCTCCTCCTCGATCAGATCGCCGATCCAGCCCCCGCGAGCCATCCCGAACGGACCCACCGCGATGCGACTGCTTCATCTCTACCGGCCACACCTCCCCCTCGAGCTCGCCAGGGTGCGAGCCTCCGAGCCCTTCCCGCCCGGCCCGCGCATCCTGGGCGGCCGGCCGTGGGAACCGGGTCGGGTCATCGACGCGAACCCGGAGGCCCGAGCGCTGGGCATTCGACGGGGGATGCCGCTCGGGAGCGCCCATCGGCTCGTTCCTGAGGCGACCTTCATCGATCCGGATCCGGACGCCGACCGGGCGGCCGTCGAAGCCGCCTTCGAGGCCCTCGCCGCGTTCAGCCCGGGGATCGCCGGCAGCACCGACCCGCACGCCCCGGCTTTCGGGCTGTTCGAGGTCCAGGTCGATGGTCTCGAGCCACTCTGGGGAGCCGAGCCGGCGCTCATCGAACGACTGGCCGCGGCGCTCGGGGCGTCGCTGGCCGGCGCGGGCGCCTCGCCGGGACATGCCGCGACCGCCTCGGACGTCGGCGGCGGCGCGATCCGGGCCGGGATCGCCGGGACCCGCTTTGCGGCCACGATCGCCGCGGTCCACGCCCGGCCCGGAGCGCCCGTCGTCGTCCCATCCGGCGGTGAAGCCGCCTACCTCGCCCCGCACCCGGCGAGCCTGCTGACGCCCGATCCGAACGTCCGGGCCCGGTTGATCCGCTTTGGTCTGCGCCGGATCGGGCCCATCGCCGAGCTCGCCCGATCGGCCCTCATCGCCCGCTTCGGCGAGGAGGGCGCCCGGATCCATGCCCGGGCTCGTGGCGAGGAGCTGGAGCCCTTCCGGCCCCGCCGGACCCCGGAGAGGCTGGCGCTCGCGCTGCCGATCGAACCCGCCGCCGAGGACCTCGAGCCGCTCCGATTCGTCCTCCACCGGCTTGCCTCGGCCCTGACCGACCAGCTGGCGGCGCGTGGTCTGGCGGCCGCGAGGGCGCGTCTCCACCTCAATCTGGATCTCGCCTTCGCCCGGGCGGGAACCCCGCTGGAGATGGACGTGGAGCAGCGCTTCCCCGAGCCGACTGCCGACGCCGAGGCGATCGAACGACTCCTGTTCGCCCGGCTCGAGCGGACCCCGCCGCCGGCCGCCGTCGCGCGCCTGGTCCTGGAGCTGGACGGGATGGCCCCGGCGGCCGGGCAACAGCTCCTGCTGTTCACGCCGCAGGCGGCCCGCGGCGCCCGGCTCGACTGGCAGCTCGCTCGGCTCGCCCTGACCTTCGGGGAGGATCGAGTCCGGCGCGTGGAACTTGCCGATCCCGAGGCAGCGCTGCCCGAAACACGCTGGGCGTGGCGCTCGGTCATCCCGGGCGAACGGGGAGTGGCGCGATGACCCGCCTGCTGCGCGAGCACCCGCCGATCGAGGTGGAACTGGACGGCGACGGCGCGCTCATGGCGATTCGCTGGAACGGTCGGCGCGAGACTGTCGAGGTGTGCAACCGCTGGCGAGTCGAGGAAGCGTGGTGGCGCGGCCCGATCGCGCGCGACTATTTCAAGGTCGTCGGTGGTCGCTGGCTGGCGCTCGTCTACCTCGATCGGGTCGATGGCTCATGGCACCTCGAGCGCCTCTACGACTGAGGCCAGCACGACGGGTCAGCGCGTCGGGGATCCGAGCATCGCACTGACGACGAAAAGGACGAGGAACAGGCCCACGACAAGCACGAGTGCCCCGACGTCACGCGGATGTGCCGACTGCACGATGTGCCTCCCCCTGCGCTCAGCTCCGAACCGCGGGTCCCCGACCGGTTCGACGCCAGCATAGCCGTCTGGCGTTCCGCCTGCGTTGCGTAGACGCACCGCTTTGGACACCCGAATCGCGGGTCAAGGATTCGGACACGCGGCTCCGTAGCGGACCGTCATGGTGACCAACCCGCCGAGGGGCGCGACGGCGACCTCGACCCGGCAGTCGGGCGTCGAACCGATCAATTCGAGCACGAAGCTGCCGTCTTCGAGCGGCCCGTTCAACGCCTCCGTCCGGTAGGTCGCGCGTTCGAGCTCCGTCTGCGTCCAGGTCGCGATCGCCCTCGGGTCGGCGCCCTCCAGGGCGAAGGTGGCCGAGGCCGGGCCGGTCTTCGTTTCCTCGGCCGGTGTGGCGCCCGGATAGATCGGGAAACCGGCTGGCGCGGCGTCCCAGATGCGGCCCCACTCCGTGTCGGTCTGTCCAGCCGGCGACGTCCCGCTTGGGTCGCTCGGCGGTCTGGAAGCGACATCCGAGGGCGTGCTGGACGGCCCCGACAAGGGATCGGATGTGACTGGTGTGGGCGTTGTCGTGCCGCATGCAGCGAGTACAAGGGCGGCGATCAGGCCGAGACCGACGATCGAGCGGTGCGCGAGCCGGTTCGCCGGGGAGCGGCGCGGATGTGGATCGATCATGCGATGCATCGTAGCCCCGAACGTGGCAGAACCCCGTCGCCCCAATGCGACGGGGTTCTGCGGGTCAGCATGTCGACCTTCAGATCGCATGCCGCCGGGTCGTCCGGAGCCCCCAGGCGCCGAGACGTTGTGTAGTCCGCTAGTTGCTCCCTGCCTGCGCCGCGAGGATCACCGGGAAGACGATCTGGCGCAGCGGAACGTGCATGCCGGTGAGACGCCGACCCAGCCGACCGTGTTTCACCGTTGGCGATAGAACGTTTGTTCTATGATGACGGCGGTGCAGACCCCGTACGCCGAACTCCACTGCCATACCAATTTCTCGTTTCTCGACGGGGCGTCGCCGGCCGATGACCTCGTCGAGCGGGCGGTCGAGCTGGGGCTGACCGGCCTGGCCGTCACGGACCACGCCGGGCTGTACGGGGCGGTTCGCTTCGTCAGCGCGGCCGAAGCCGTGGGGCTCCATCCGGTCGTCGGGCTCGAGATCGAGTTGCTGGACCCGGCGGTCGCCGATCCGAATCACATCGTCGTGGCGCCACGCCGATCGCGACGGAGCGGCCAGCGCGATTCGGCCGGCGAGGGCCTGCCCGCCCGGCCTCGACCGTCGCGGGCCCTCCTGCCCAGCCGGCGCGACCCGGTCAAGGAGGATCTGCGAGGGATTCGCGAGCGAACCCGCGGACCGCATCTCGTCCTGCTCGCCCGATCGCAGGTAGGCTGGCGGAGCCTCTGCCGGCTCGTGTCGCGGGCCAACCTGGCCGGCACGAAAGGGGTACCGCGTCTCAGCCAGGCACTCCTCGCCGAGCACACGGATGGCCTGGTGGCGCTGTCCGGCTGTGGCGATGGAGAGCTGGCCCGCCGGTTGCGGGTCGGCGATCGATCCGGGGCACGGGCGGTAGCCGAGCGCTATGCCGCGCTGTTCGGACGCGGCGACGGCCCGGCCTCCAGCGGCGTCTTCATCGAGCTGTCGCACCACCTGCTTCCCGACGACGATTGGCTGGTCTCGGAATCGGCGTCGCTCGCCGAGGAGCTGGGGCTGCCGGTCGTGACCACCAACGACGTTCACTACGCCCGGGCGGACGATCGCGAGCTGGCCGACGTCCTGACCGCGATCCGCCACGGCCGGACGCTTGACACCCTTGGCGACCTGCGCCGGCCGGACGGAGAGTCGTACCTGAAGTCAGGCGCGGAACTGGCGAGGCTCCCGCCGGGCGACGCCGCGTTCGCGGCCGCGGATCCGCGGGCGGCGCGTGCCTGGGCGGATGGGATCTCGACGGCGGTGGAGCTGGCGGCGTCGTGCTCGGTCGATCTCGGCTTCGAGCAGTACCGCTTTCCGGGCTTTCCGGTGCCGAACGGGGAGACGCCGTTCAGCCATCTCGTGGAGCTGTGCCAGGCCGGCGCCCGCCGTCGCTACCACCCGCTGACCCCGGCGGTGGTCCGCCAGCTCGCCCACGAGCTGGACGTCATCGAACGGACCGGCCTGGCCGAGTTCTTCCTGATCTGCTGGGACCTGATGCGATTCGCCCGGGAGCAGGGGATCCCGGCGCAGGGGCGGGGGAGTGCCGCGGGTTCGATCGTGGCCTACGTGCTGGGTATCAGCCGGGTCGAGCCGATCCGCCACAACCTTCTGTTCGAGCGGTTTATCAACGAGGGCCGGACGACCTACCCGGACGTGGACATCGATTTCAGCTCGGCGCGCCGCGAGGAGGTCATCCAGTACGTCTACAAGCGCTACGGGCCTGAGCACACGGGCATGGTCTGCAATCTTGTGACTTACCGGGCGCGCTCGGCAGTCCGCGAGGTCGGCTACGCGCTGGGGTTCCCGCGGCCGCTGGTCGATCGAGTGGCGAAGGCGCTCGAGACGTACGACTCGGTGATGGTCCGGCGCGATCTCGAGGCTGATGGCGGGTTCGGTGAGTTCTTCCGTCGACCCGCGGAGGAGCCGGATGGTGTTGCGGCGGCGCCGGCGCCGGCCCTTGCCGTGATCGTGCCGGCTCGAAGCCAGGAGCTAGGGATGACCGACCGGATGGGTCAGCTCAATCACGCTCGTGGCGGTCGGATCGGGACTCCGCACGAGGTTCACGCTGTCAAGGCTCGCCCGATAACGCTCGCAGCAGTAGATCAGGCAGTCGGTGAGCCATACGGCAGCTCGGGAGGGCCGTTCCACGCTCCGCAGTTGCCGTCGCAAGCGCGGCCGGCGTCGAGGGCGGCCCCATATACGCCCGGAAGCCCGGGATTTACTGCTGCCAGCAATACGCGGGGGTCGATGGAGTCAAGGCTCCCGGCCGCCCTCGCGCCGGTGGCCGAGCTTCGGGTGAGCGGGCGGGGCGACGACGAGGGTGGCCCCGGCGATACCGCGGCGAGCGTGGCCTGGTTGCGGGCCGGTCGCGGGACAGGTTACGAGGGAGATCGCCAGCGGCTCATCCCGCCGCCGCTGATCGACGGTCGGCGGGTCGATCCGGAGAGCGGCCAGCTGGAGCCGCCGCCACGCGCGAGGGACAAGCTCGGGCGGCCCAGTCGTTGGGACCAACCGGTGCCGTGGCGGGCCGACCAGGGTGCACCAGCGGCCCGTTCCTCGGTCGCCCGGATCGAGCCGGAGCCGACGCCCCAGCCGCGCGGCGGTTCGACGGTGGGCCTCTCCGACTGGGAGCGCTGGCTGGAGTTGTGCGCCCGGATCGATGGCTTCCCGCGCCACCTCTCGATTCACAGTGGCGGGATGCTGGTGACCGCGGCGCCGCTCATCGATATCGCCCCGCTGGAGCGGGCGACGATGCCGGACCGGGTCGTCGTCCAGTTCGACAAGCGTGATGTCGAGACGCTCAAGCTGATCAAGCTGGACCTGCTCGGTCTCGGGATGCTCGCCGCGATGGACGAGACGCTCAAGCTGATCGAGCACGATTGCGCGGTCTGCCTGGACCTGGACAGACTCCCCGATGACGTGCCGGAGGTCTTCACCATGCTCCAGGCGGCCGACACCGTCGGCGTCTTCCAGGTCGAGAGCCGCGCCCAGATGCAGACGCTGCCCAAGTCGCGGCCGCAGAACCTGGACGACCTGGTCGTGGAGGTCGCGATCATCCGGCCGGGCCCCATCCAGGGCAACGCAGTCCACCCCTACCTGCGCCGCAAGCAGGGCCTGGAGCCGGTGGCCTACCTCCACCCGAGCCTCGAGCCGGTGCTCAAGGATTCGATGGGCGTGATCCTCTACCAGGAGCAGGTCATGCGCATCGCGATCGAGGTCGCCGGTTTCTCCCCGGCCGACTCGGACGGGTTCCGGCGAGCGATGGGCACCTGGCGCTCGAGCCGCGAGATGGAGAATCTCCATCGCCAGTTTGTCGATGGCTGCCTGCGCCAGCCGGGCATGACGCAGGAGATGGCCGAGGAGCTCTTCCGCCAGGTCGCCGCCTTCGCCAGCTTCGGGTTTGCCAAGAGCCATGCCGCCGCGTTCGCTCGAACCGCCTACGAATCGGCGTTCCTGAAGTTGTTCTATCCGGCCCAGTTCCTGGTCGGGCTGATCAACGCCCAGCCGATGGGCTTCTACCCGGTGGAGGTCCTGGTCAACGACGCCAAGCGCCATGGCGTGGCCGTCCTGCCGGTCGACATCAATGCCTCTTCCCACAGGACGACGACCGAGTGGGCGGGCCATCCCGGCTGGGCCCTGGCCGGCGCCGCCGGTGACGCCGGGTCGCACGATGACGACCCGGGTGAGCCGCTGCCGGAGGCGTGCGGCATCTCGGCCCGGCCGCGACCGGTTCGCTCGCCGGCCTGCGTCATCCCGTCGGCGGTCGCCCGAGAGCGCTGGATTCCCGAGACCACCACGGGTTGGGGTGTCCGCCTGGGGCTCCGCCTGGTCAAGGGGATCGGTGAGCAGCACCAGGAGCGGCTCGATCGGGAGCTGACGCGCGGCCCGTACCGGAGTCTGGCCGAGGTGGTCGAACGGACCGGGCTGCCCGAAGAGGTCCTGGAGCGGCTGATCCGGACCGGGGCGCTCGATTCGCTGGGCCGGCCGAGGCGCGAGCTGCTCTGGCAGCTGCGCGAGGTGGCCGGCGCGTCACGCGGCCGGGTCGACGGCCGCGCACTGCGTGGTTCGGCACGTGCCGGCGGCCGACGGTCGGCGGCGGCCGGGCGGCCGCTGGACCTGCGCCTGCCCGCGACGACAGCCCCGGCACTCCCCGAGATCACCGAACCGGAACGGATCGGGGACGCCTACGCGATGATCGGGCTCGACGCCCGCCGCCAGGTCGTGGCCCTCTTCCGCGCGGCGCTCGACCGGCTCGGTGCGGTGACCAATGCCTCCCTCTCCGAACGGCGGTCTGGTCCGATCCGAATCGGTGGGCTGGTGGTGACCCGCCAGCACCCGATGACCGCCAAGGGCACGGTCTTCCTGGCCCTGGAAGACGAGACCGGGATGGTCAACGTCACGCTCTGGCCGGATACCTGGGCCAGGTTGCGGAGCGTCGTGCGCCGCCATGCGCTGCTGCTCGTGGATGGCGAGCTGCAGCGTGAAGGCGAGGTGGTCAACGTTGTTGCCAGAGCGATCAGGCCACTCCCCGAGGTGGCGGCCCCGGCCGGGGGTCCCGATCAGCCCGCTGGGGTCCGCCAGCTGGGGCATGCTGGAATGCGACGACTGGGATAGCGCCGCCACGCCGCGATCAGCGGCGAGCTGGGGCCTTGGCATTCGGCTTCTGTCCGGTCGATCCGCGGGTCCGGCCATCTCCGACTCGATTCGGCGGTTGGGTCCGGCGGCCTCGGTTCGGATTACTCAGCGTCAGGAAGCGCCGATACCAGGCCGCGGCGGACGCGAACAGTGCACCCATGATCGGGGACGCGAGGAAGGCCGAGAAGGCAACGCTCTCGATCACCGTGGCCTCCGCTGCCGTTGGTCCAAGCGCACCCGGCACCAGCGACAGGACCGCCACATAGCCGCCGGCCGCGACCAGGCCAACGATCCCTCCCAGCAGCCAGCTCGCCCGCGGCGCGAGGAACCCGGCCAGAAAAACCCCACCGATCGCTGGCGTCTGGACGAAGTAGGCGAACAGCAACCCGGTGACGGCGTCCCGGCCGCCCGTGCCGATCACGGCCACGGTGCTCGCGACAGTCACCAGAACCGGGAGCCAGAGCGCCTTGTTTCTCACCAGCGACGGCAGCGCGGCGAGATCCTCGCGGAGATTCAGGGGATGGATCGAGGCTCGGAATGCGGCGACGATGCCCATCCTCGTGGGGTCCGGTCCAGGGCGAGCGGGCGTCGAAGCACCGTTCATGGCGCCACTGCCGGTCGTCTCCCCTGTTTCCTCCAGGGCGTCCGACTCGATGGCGGCGCGGTAGAGGCGGCGCGCGGCGGCGCGTTCGGTCGGCGTTCGTTTGGCGCGGGCCACGGCGTCTCCTGTGGGAAGCGACTCGGATGGTGGAACGCATCGTAGTCGAACGCCGCTCCGAGCGGCCGATACGCAGGAGTTGAGGCGCAGCTAAGCCACGGCGAAGCGTCGCCGGGTATAACCAGCATCTCGCCCGCCGCACATCCCGTCCCAAGGGGAGATCACCGATGGATCGTGCCCGGCGCGCGGGTCTGACCGCGCTCGTTGTCGTCGTCATGGTTGCTGCGGCAGCCGGGCCGGGTGGCTCGGCGGCGCTGGCGGCGACGGTCACCTGGCCGATTTCGACCCTGGTGCTCTCCGAGATCCAGACGGGCGGCTCCTCGGCATCCGATGAATTCGTCGAGATCGCCAACCAGGCTGACTCACCCGTGGACCTCGTCGGGCTGGAGGTGGTCTACGCGACGGCATCGGGCTCGACCGTGACGCGCAAGGCGATATGGGCCAGCTCAACGATCCTGGAGCCGGGCCAGCGCCTGCTCCTGGCCAACGCGGTGGGCAGCTATGGCGCGATCGCGGACTTCACCTTCTCGGGTGGCTTTGCTGCCACCGGCGGCGCGCTGGCGCTGCGGGTAGTCGCGGGCTCCGTGGTCGACTCGGTTGGTTGGGGCGACGCGACGAATGGCTTCGTCGAGGGTGCGCCGGCCAACCCACCGCCGGCCGGCTCGAGTCTTGAGCGCGCGCCAGGAGGGACGGCCGGCAATGGCCGTGACACGAACAACAACGCCGCCGACTGGTTCGTCCAGGGACTGCCTTCGCCGCAGGGACTCGGGGCGCCGCCGGTTCCGGGCCCGACACCGGCCCCAAGCCCGACGCCGGCGCCAAGCCCGACACCGGCACCGAGCCCGACGCCGACACCGAGCCCGACGCCGACACCGAGCCCGACGCCGGCGCCAAGCCCGACACCGACTCCGAGCCCGTCACCGACACCAAGCCCTGCGCCGAGCCCGACGCCGGCACCGAGCCCGACGCCCACCCCGACGCCGAGCCCTACGCCGACGCCGAGCACAACGCCGCCGCCGAGCCCAACGCCGACGCCGAGCCCAACGCCGACACCATCAGCCACGCCCCTGCCGATCGCGGGCGCGCGCGCCCTCCCGGACGGCACGACGGTCACGGTCGAAGGCGTGCTGACCACAGACCTGGGCGACCTGGAATCTGGACGCGGAGGGTTCGTGCAGGATGACTCGGGCGGCATCGCGATCTACCTGGACTCGGCTGCCATCGGTTCGTGGCCGGCGGGAACGACCGTGATCGTGCGTGGGTCGCTTGCCTCTCGATTCTCGCAGCGAACGTTGCGCCTGGCCGAATCGGCGATCCAGGGTGGCTCGCCGGCCAGTCTCCCGCCTGCGACGGCGCTTGCCACCGGCGAAGCGGCCGAGTCATCCGAAGGATCCCGGATCTCGGTGGCCGGAACGATCACGGGATCCCTGGACCCCCTGACCGACGGGATCGGGATCACGCTGGATGACGGCTCGGGCGCGATCCGGGTGGTGATCGGCCCGGACGCCCTCGGTGGCCAGGTGTTGAGCTCCGGGGTGAACGCCACGGTAGCCGGCCCGCTTGGGCAGCGCGACAGTTCCGGCACCGGTACGACTGGCTACCGGATCCACGCCACGCTCAGCGGCGAGCAGGTGCTGGCCGAACCGACGCCTACCCCGACCCCAACGCCAACGCCAACGCCAACGCCGACACCGACCCCTGGCGCGACACCGACACCCGAGGCTTCCCCAACCCCGTCGGCGACCCCGACGGCGGGCCCGTCCTCGACCCTCGCTGCGGCTCGAGCGATGCCGCTCGGATCCCGGGTCAGCGTGACCGGGGTGGTGACCGCGGAACAGGGCCGCCTGGGCAATCCTGCCCTGCTTGCGATCGGCGATGCGACTGGCGGGATCGCGATCCACTTGCCGACGGGTGTCGCGGGCTTTCCTCGTGGAACCGCGTTGCACGTGAGCGGCGTGCTCGCCGCTCCCTACGGTCAGCTCGAGATCAGGACCGCCGCCGACGGCATTCGGGTGACCGGAAACGAGTCCCTGCCGGGCATCCTGGCGGTCGGGCCGGCCGGGCTGGATGAGTCGCTCGAGGGTCATCTCGTGACAGTAACCGGGATGGTGTCGAGCAAGCCGAAGCGATCGTCCGGCGGCGACCTCACGATCGTCGTGGATCGACCCGACGCCGCGCCGGTCAAGCTCATCGCCGACGCGTCGAGCCGGATCACAACTGGAGCATTCGCGGTAGGGTCGACCTATCGCGTTGTCGGTGTCGTTGGTCAGCGGGCGACGAAAAAGGGTCTCCTGGACGGATACCGGATCTGCCTGCGCGATCTGGGCGACGCCATCGTGCTGGTCGGCCTGACGGCACCCGGGACCTCGCCGATCCCGGCCGGATCAGGGGCGTCTACGACGCCAGGCCCTGGCGGCGCGATTGCGGTCTCGTCAATGACGATCGCCATGGCCCTCGCGCTGACCGATCAGGATGTCGCCATCGACGCCGTTGTAACCGCTCAGGCGACGCTCCTCGATGCAACCGGTCGGCGGATCGTGGTGCAGGACGCCTCTGCCGCGATCGAGCTTCTGCTGCCCGGCGGCGCCAGCGCGCCGCCGATCGGCACGAGGATCCATGCCCAGGGCCGAGTCGGGCTCGCCTACGGTGCCCCTCGGTTCCGCGCTAAGCGGGTCGACGTGCTCGGGACTGGCTCCACCCCGGCGCCCCGCGTCCTGCGCGGGTCACCCGGCGTTGATCTCGCCTGGCGCCTCGTGACGATCACGGGTCGGGTCGACGGTGTCCGCAAGCTCGGTGAACGATGGCGGGCTGAGTTGCTGGTCGGCTCACAGCGGGTCGTGGTCGTCGGTCAACCGGGTTCGGGCATCGCCGTCACGACCCTCGTCGAAGGCAGGATGGCCCGCGTCACCGGGGTTGTCCGCCCGCCGTATCCATCGGCGGCCGATCGGCGAAACGCGATCACGCCGCGGGCTCCAGCGGACCTGCGCATCCTCGGTCGGTTCACCGCCGGCGGAGCCGTCGGGACGACAGGATCCAGCAAAGCCTCCGGCGACCGCTCATCTGGCCCAACGGGACCGGCGGCCATGACTGCCTCGAATGGTTCGCAGCCGCCGGCCGGCGCCGTCGACGCCGACCTGATCGAGCTGGCGTCGTTCACCGGACGCGTCGTGCGGGTCGGCGGACTGGTCGTGGAACTCCGCCCGGACGGTCTGCTGCTGGACGACGGGACCACGATTGGCACTGTCGTCCTGCGCGGTGCGGCGCTGGACTTGCTGGCCCTGCTCGAACCCGACGATGCGATCAACGCGACCGGGCACGTCGAACAACTGGCGGACGGCACAGCCATCGTCGTTGTCGGTGACTCTGGCGGGATCATCCAGGCTGGCGACCCGGTCGCGCTCGAGGCCCCTGGCAACATCGAACCTGCGGATGCGCCCGCCCAGTCGTCTGGGCTCGCATCAGTGGCGCCCGGCCTGGCCGGGCTCATGGACGCTCCGGACGTCGGTGCCGGGCTGGCGGGTCTGGGAAGTCTCGTCGCATTGTCGATCGGCACGCTGGCCATGACCCTGCTCCGGCGGCAGCGAGTGCAGCGCCGCCTGGAGGCCCGGATTGCGGCTCGCGTGGCGACCATCGGTGCCGTGGGCGACCCGGCAGGCGTCCCACGCTCGGCGGAGCGCCCGACGAGCCCGTTCCACTCGGCTTGACGCTCATGAGAGCACGGGACTATCCTCGGCCGAGTTTCGCGCTTGCGAAGCATCGCACCTGAGCGAGGGATGGGTCCTTGCCGAACGCGGATCACCGCGTCGAAACCCCGTTGGATCGCAGGATCGCGATCCCGTCCGGAGAACGGCAGTACCACATCGGTCTCG
>JBKKDW010000141.1:0-4970 GCA_046708025.1 Candidatus Limnocylindrales bacterium | reverse complement strand
GCCACCAACGCGCTCGCCGCTCGCATCGGGGACTAATGGCTCGCAACGCAGACCGTGCTGTTCATCGGCAGATCTGACGTCTCCGTCGCCCGGCGGCTCGCCTCGATCGCCCGAACCGAGCTGGGCGACCGGCGACCGTACTCGGGCAGCCACTGGTTGAAGACCCTGCGCGGCCTCGATTCGGTGCGGGTCTGGTGGTCATTGACGAGCGCCACTGAGGAATACGAAGACGCGCTGTTCGACGCATTCGCTGCAAGCGTGCCGGACAGTGAACGGGCCCGGCTCCCCGATCGCGAGCTGGTGCTGCCGTTTGCCAACCTGCGCCGCGGCGATGGCCGGCGGAAGGCGACCGGCCTGTCCGGTGCGCTGCTGGCTGAACCGCTGGCGCCCCCGCCGCCGCAGACCCGGATCGTGCAGCTGCCCGATGGCGCTGCGGACGGCGCACATGGCGAACCGCCCGAACCGCGCAAACGCCGGGTCGCAAGTGCGACGCGGCGGGCAGCGTCGAACGGATCTCCCGGCGCGGCCGCGAGGTCCGGTGTTGGGGCCGTACCGGTGCCCGTGGGTCCACCCCCGTCGGCGGAGGACCTGACGGTTGATGGCGCCGTGCGTCTGCAGGCCGAGCTGGACGAATTGATCCTGGTCAAGCGCCCGCAGGTCATCGCGCGGATCCGGACCGCCAAGGAGCATGGCGACCTCAAGGAGAACGGCGAGTACCACGCGGCCCGCGAGGAGCAGTCCTTCCTGGAGGGCCGGGTCCGTGCGATCGAGGCACGCCTCCGGGTGGCGGTCATCGTGGATGCGCCGGCCGCCGGTGCGCGGGTCGGCCTCGGCTCGGTGGTCACGGTCGAGGCCGAGGGCGAGACGGTCGCCTACACGATCGTTGGGGCGTCCGAGTCGGACCCGAATGCGGGCCGAATCTCGTCGAGTTCACCGGTTGGGCGGGCCCTCGTCGGACACGATGCGGGCGACCGGGTGGTGGTCCGGACCCCGGCCGGCGAGCGGCACTACCGGATCGTCGAGATCGGCTAGGACAGCCGTACTCATGCTCGAAGTCGTCGATCTGGCCAAGCGTTACGGGCCTGTTGTGGCGCTCGATGGCGCGACGTTCAACGCGCAACCGGGCCGGATCGTCGGATTCCTCGGGCCGAACGGAGCCGGCAAGACGACGACCATGCGCTGCATCTTTGGGCTCGCGCGGCCCGACCGCGGCGAAGTCCGCTGGGCAGGCCAGGTCGTCGACCGCGCCGCGCGCCTGCGGTTCGGCTACATGCCGGAGCAGCGCGGGCTCTACCCGCGGATGCGCGTCGCCGAGCAGCTCAGCTACTTTGCCCAGCAACACGGCCTGCCGGGTCGCGTCGCCGACGGGGCGGCGGATCGCTGGCTGGATCGGATGGGCCTGCTCGACCGGCGCAAGTCGAAGCTCGAGGACCTGTCCCACGGCAATCAGCAGCGCGTCCAGCTGGCGACGGCGCTGGTGCACGATCCGGAGCTGCTCGTCCTCGACGAGCCGTTCTCGGGGCTGGATCCGCTCGGGATCGCCACGATGACCGAGGTCCTCCGCGAACGAACCGCGGCCGGTGTCGGGGTCGTCTTCTCGAGTCACCAGCTGGACCTCGTCGAGGACATCTGCGAGGACGTTGTGATCATCGCGCGCGGTCGGATCGTGGCTGCCGGCAGCATCGAGGAGCTCAAGCGGGCAGCCGGCCGCCAGCACCTCGAGGTGGAGGTCGTCGGTTCCGACGGCTCATGGCTCGACGGCAGCGGCGCGCTCACGGTGCTGGAGCGCTCCGGCGAGCGGATCAAGCTGCTGGTCGATGATTCGGTCGACCTGGAGGCCCTGCTGGGCCGGGCACGGGCCGCGGGCAAGGTCCGTCGCTTCGCCTACGAGCCACCCCGGCTGTCAGAGCTGTTCATGGATGCGGTCGCGCCCTCCCCGACCCCCGAGGCTCCTCAGTGAGCCGCTGGCGAAGCGTCTGGCTGGTCGCCAGGCGCGAGATCCTCGAGCGTGGCCGGAGCCGCGGCTTCGTCCTGTCGGTCTTCCTGACCACGGCCCTGGTGATCGGATCGTTCGTGATCCCGACCGTCCTGTTCGGGGGTGACGAGGCGACCAGGATCGGCCTGGTGGAGCCGGCCCCGGCGGCCCTGCCGGCCGCCATCGAGGCGACGGCCTCCGCCGCCCAGCGCGAAGTCGAGATCGTCCCGTTCGCGGACCGCGCGTCGGCCGAGACCGCGCTCAAGGCCGACGAGGTGGATGTCGTCGTGTCGGCCCCGGCCGACCTGTCCGGAGCCGGTGAATCGATCTTCAAGGAGGAGCGCGACGCGGTACTGGCCGCCATCGTGGACGGAGCGCTGATCGGTCTCCGCGTGGACGCGGTGTTGACCAACGCCAACGTGGACCGCGCCGCGCTCACTGCCGCCCAGACTCCGCCTACGACGATCGAGCTCGACCCGCAGACCGAAGCCGATCAGGCGCGCTTCCTGATCGCCAACATCGGCACGGTCCTGATCCTGGTGAGCATCTTCTCGTTCGGCTTTACCGTCCTTACTGGCGTCGTCGAGGAGAAGCAGAGCCGGGTCGTCGAGGTCGTCCTGGCGACCGTCCGTCCGCGCGACCTTCTGATGGGCAAGGTGCTCGGGATCGGGATCCTCGGACTGGTCCAGCTCGCGGTCTTCGTCCTTGCCGGTGGTGCCGCCGCGCTCGCAACCGATCGCTTCGTCCTGCCCGCCACGACCCCTGCGGCCGTGGTCCTGTTGGTCGTCTGGTTCATCCTGGGCTATACCCTCTATTCCACGGTGCTCGGCTTCCTGGGAGCCCTCGCGTCGCGGATGGAAGAGGCCTCGAACGCCTCGACGCCAGTCACGATGGTCGCGATGATCTCGTACTTCGTGGCCATCTTCGCGGTGGCCGACGACCCGGACGGGCTGGTGGCCCAGATCGCCACGTTCCTGCCGCCCGCGGCGCCGATGGTCGTTCCGCTGCGCGCGGCATTCGACGCGATTCAACCGTGGGAGGTGATCGCGTCCATCCTGGTCACCGTCGCGGCAATCTACGCGCTCTTCGTGATCGGAGGCCGGGTCTATGCGGGCGCAGCGCTGCAGACCACGGGGCGGATGAAGCTGCGCGACGCGTGGCGCTCTGCGGGACAATAACCGGACGGTAGCCGGCATCTGGCCGCAGCGGGCGACGGCCGGCAGCGGGCGACGGCCGTCCGGAGGCTCAGCCGTCGAGCGGCTCGAACAGTCCCGGCGTCCCGCCGGCGTGCCAGAACACGATCGTACGGCCATCGATCTCTCCGCGGCGGACAAGGGCGACCAGGCCGGCCAGCGCCTTGGCCGTGTAGATCGGATCGACCAGGATCCCTTCGCTGGTCCCCAGCAGGCGGGCGGCCTCGTCGGCGGCGGGCGTCGGTGAGCCATACCCGGCGCCGAGCTGACTATCGTCGAGCACGATCCGCCCGTGAGGAACGGTGCTGAGTCCGGGTACGGCCGCGAGCTCGCTGATGAGCGCGGCGATCGTCGGGATCAGCTCGGCCGCCGGACGGGCCACGGCCATGCCGCGTACCTCGATGCCCGCCCCCGCGGTTGCAAGCCCGACCAGCAAGCCGGCCTGGGTCCCGCCTGTTGCCGACGGCAGGATCAGGTCGTCCGGCACGAATCCGAGCGTTGTCGCCGCTTCGGCGAGCTCCAGCCCGGCCAGCACCTGGCCGATCGAGCCAGTGACGCCTGCTCCACCGACGCCGATGACATACGGCCGGCGGCCGGCGACGCGCAGCTCGGCCACGATGCTGGCGAGGAGCGTCTCGCGCTCGATGCGCTCGGCGCTCAAAGCCTGATGGACGGTGGCACCAAGTAGCCGATCCAGCCGAACACCCGCGTTCGGTGGATCGGTCGGAGGGCCGGACAGGACAAGGTGCACCGCCAGGCCGGCCTTCGCCCCGGCGGCCGCCGTCAGCCGGGCATGGTTCGACCAGCGCCGCCCGGAGGTGACCAGGCAATCCGCGCCCTCGGCCAGGGCGGCGCCCACCAGGTACTCCAGGTTCCTGAGCTTGCTGCCGCCGAATGCCAGCGGCAGCAGGTCCTCGCGCTTGATCCAGACCTCAGCCCGGCCTCCCAGCAGGGCCGAGACCGCGGCACGGGATGGAATGGCGACGGCCCGCTGAGAAGCTCGAAGCGCGGGAAACGGCGCGGGTCCGGGGTCCAGGCGGGCACGCGCCGCATGGTACGCGGCTCGTATCATCGGCTCATGGCCACTCGGATCAGCCCGGCGGATCGGCACACCTCGATCGGCCAGCATCCGGGTATGGAGCGCTCGATCGCGATCTCGGCGCCGACGGTTGGGTCCGGGCGGCTGTACTCGTCGATCGTCTCGACCGGGCCGGGCGATCAGACCCGGATCCATCACCATGGCGAATGCGAGACGTCCATCTACATCCTGTCCGGAATCGCCCGCTATAGCTGGGGTCCGACGGGCCTGGAACACGAGTTCGACGCGGCGGCCGGCGACTTCATCTATATCCCGGCCGGCGAGGTCCACGTGGAGGCCAACGCGTCAACGACCGAGCCGCTGGTCGTCGTGCTCAGCCGCAACTGCCCGGATTCGCATGTTGTCTACCTCGACGACCAACCGGCGCCGGGCTGAGGCTCCGGTCTGTACACCCTGCGCCAGCTCCTCGAGGCGCACGGCCTGGCCGGGATCCCGGAGGCGCCGTTCCCGAACGACGGCTGGTCCGGGGCAACGCTGACCACCCTCGAACGCGGTCAGGAACGATTCATCCTGAAACGGACATCGGCGGCGCGGGACTGGATCGTGCGCGCAACGCACGACAACGCGGTGCGCGAGGGGTTCGTCGCCGGCCGCCAGCTCGTCCTGGTGGAGCCGCTGGTGGCGCCCGACCGGGGGGCCGCGCCCGCCGGCGCCGCGGGCGGCAACCAGATGCCCGCCCAGTGGCCCGCGCTCCTCGGGGGGG